>CAYRVY010000250.1:0-3994 GCA_964427695.1 uncultured Flavobacteriaceae bacterium | reverse complement strand
TTTTAGAAGAGGAAGCACCACGTTTAGAAAACTGGTTAAATCAAAATATGCATGGCAAAATGCAGTATATGGAAAACCATTTCGATAAACGTTTGGACCCTACAAAATTAGTACAAGATTCAAAAAGCGTAATTTCATTACTACTTAATTACTTTCCTTCAGAAGAACAAAATCAAAATAGCTTTAAGCTGTCTAAATATGCTTATGGTACAGATTATCATTTTGTAATTAAAGACAAACTCAAACACTTATTGTGTTTTATACAAGATAAAATTGGAGAAGTACATGGAAGAGCTTTTGTAGATTCAGCTCCAGTTTTGGATAAAGCCTGGGCAGCAAAATCTGGTTTAGGTTGGATTGGTAAACACAGCAATTTACTAACACAACAAGTAGGCTCCTTTTATTTTATTGCTGAGCTTATTATCGATTTAGATTTAGAGTATGATTTACCAGTAACAGACCATTGTGGAGAATGTACAGCGTGTATAGATGCATGCCCAACACAAGCCATTGTAGAGCCTTATGTTGTAGATGGTAGTAAGTGTATTTCGTATTTTACTATCGAGTTAAGAGAAAATATTCCAACAGAATTTAAAAGACAAATGGATGACTGGATGTTTGGCTGTGATGTGTGTCAGGATGTGTGTCCTTGGAATCGTTTTTCAAAACCACATAACGAACCACTTTTTAATTCACACCCGGAATTACTATCTATGACTAAAAAAGATTGGGAAGATATTACCGAAGATGTATTCAAAAGCGTATTTAAAAATTCAGCAGTAAAACGCACGAAATTTTCTGGGTTAAGGAGAAACATAGAATTTTTAAAAGATTAGCAACAAAATAAAGTAAGATTTTTCTATAGAAATATTGTAGAAAAACCGTAATTAAAATTAAGCATTTTTAATTATATTCATCATAATTATTGAATAATTAAACATTTTGGGTGTTTTCCTAAATATGTTGGTTTGTTAATTATTATTAATCTTACTTTATGAAATACCTTAATGTTCTAATTATTGATGACCATCCAATGATTGCTGAAGGTTATACTAATGTACTTGAAGCTTTCTCTTTAAATAATACTGATTACAAACTAAAAGTAGTTTCTGCTTATAGTATTGATGCTACAATATACAAAATTAATGGCTTAAACATAAAAGACCCTTTTGACTTAATTTTATTAGATATAAGTATGCCACCAAGTACAGAGCATAACATATTTTCTGGCGAAGAATTAGGTATATATATTAAAGAAAGATTATCAAACACTAAAATTATTGTATTAACCTTACTCAATGATAATTTGAGATTATTAAATATTTTTAACAGCCTTAATCCAGATGGTTTTATTATTAAATGTGATTTAACCAGCAATAGTTTACTTGTTGCAGTTAAAACTATACTTACAGGAAACAAGTATTATAGCGAAACTATAAACACACTTTTACTTAAAAAAGCAAGACAAAAAGTGATGTTAGATTATATTGACAATTGTATTTTAAGAGAACTGGCAAATGGTTCAAAAATGAAAGAACTCATAGAACTATTGCCACTTACTAAATCTGGAATTGAACGTAGAAAACGTTTACTTAAAAAAACATTTAAAGCAAAAAGTGACAGAGATTTAGTAATTACTGCAAGAGAAAAAGGCTATTTATAAATAGTACGCTTTTGCTTACTTTTTGAAAGCAATTTTATTTTGTTAATTAATATTTGATTTATAGCTTTGAACCGAATAAAAGCGGTATCCGAAAAGCTAAAAAAATAGGTATATTTTAATTTTATGAAACTAGAAATTTAAGGATGAAGCAATTAAAAAAAGAGCAAATGTTCATGCTTAATGGAGGTGGAACTCTAACAGGAATTTGTTTATTTATGGTCTCCATAACAAATACTTATCATTTTTTTAACAAGAGTATTTTTAAAATTATTCTAATGCATGGAGTTGATTAAAATTTGAAATACAAATATTTTAATTGATGATATACCTTAAAATCCAATTTGGGCTAGATAAGGTATAGAAAATAGTCTTTTATGATTGAAAATAATTTAACATTATTCCAATATTTAAAAAGCACTAAGATTAACCATGATGAGCAAGAATTTAAATTTCAATTTAAATCACATCCAGATTACCCCTCATTACTTGCTTTGAGTGATACTTTGAGTTTTTTTAATATTGTCAATGGAGCAATAAAAGTAAATTCTTCTGAAATTGAACAACTTCCAAATAATTTTTTAGCTAAACTAAATAGAAATAATAATGATTTATTATATGTAGAAAATAAAGGAGATGATTTTTATGTTATAAATGAACCTTCAAAGAAGAAAGAATTAATCTCAAAAGAAGAGTTAATAAAATTATGGGGAGGTATTGTATTACTTGTAGAAAATGACGAAACAAATACTTTAAAAGCAAAACCGAAAAAGCTTAATTATATTCTTATAACATCGTGTTTGTTGCTACTTGTAGCTGTTTTATGGCAAATGTATTATAGCTTATTAAACGTTTTATTTTATATATTCCCTATAATAGGATTTATGTTTTCATTAGGTGCTTTAATTGATGTATTTAATACAAAAAGTGAATTGCTAGACAAACTTTGCAAAGCTACAACTACTTCTAATTGTGAAACTGTTGTGAATTCTTCAAAATGGAAAGTGCTAGAAAAGTTTAGTTTTAGCGATTTGAGTATAACTTTTTTTAGCTCACAAATTATTGCTTTGTTTATAATGGGGCTTGCAGGAAACTATCTTGACTATTTTACAATACAAGGATTATTATTACTGTTTTCGATTCCTATTATAATTCTCTCAATTTATTATCAAGGATATATAGAAAAAAAATGGTGCCCAATATGTTTATCAATTAGTGCTGTTATTCTCTTAGAGTTAGTTTACATTATTGTTGGCTTTAACTCTATTTTATTTACACTCACAAACGTATTTAGTTATATACTGTATGCTTTTATTTATATAGTAATTTTAATGATATGGTATGCTTTAAAAAATATTTTAACTAACAACAACCAATTAAAAGAAGCCGAGCTAAAAGCAAATCGATTTAAAAGAAATTATACTATTTTTAAAAACACACTAATTTCAAAACCAAAGATCAGTTTACCACAGAATACGATAATCTTAGGCAACAAAAATGCAGCTTTAAATATAACAATTATTACAAGTCCATTTTGTGGATTTTGTAAAGAGCCTCATTATATGTTGGAAAATATATTAAAAAAGCATGAAAGGAATATAGCTGTTAAAGTGCTATATAACTTTAACATGAATGAGAGCAAAGATGAAAATTTAAAATTATTATATAGGACCTTATTTTATATAAACCAACAAAAGGGAGACCTTGCATTTAATGCTGCTATGAAGAGTTGGTATAAAAATAAGGACATTAAAAAATGGTTAAGTAAATATAGTTATGAGCTCAATACAAAAGAGATAGATTTAGTATTAGAAACACAATATAAATGGTGTATTGAGAACCAGTTTAATTTTACACCTTCCTTATTTATTAATGGTTATAAGTATCCTGAAGCTTATGATATTTCTGACTTGCCCTATTATATAGAAGAATTATTAAATGATAATAAAATTTAACAACAAATAGCGGACGCCGAAAAGCTAAAAGAGAGTAGGTACAATTTAAAGTATATTTATTATAAAAAAAATTAGTTTAAAAACAGTAAAAGACTATCTCTCAAGAGATGAGATGAGGCTAGTTAGGGGTGGCGGTGACCCCGTCCCTATTGGTGATGGTGATGGCGGATCCGGAGGCGGCGGTGGTGGTGTTAGTTGTATATTATGTTCTGTTAATTCTGATTGCGGTAGTACTGTATGCGTGATGAACAAAGTTGGTTGCACTAGTGCTGTGAAATACTGTTTGTAATTGAATCTTGATAAGGAATCATTGAAGTGGTTTAAACCACTCCTATGTTTGTAAAAGTATAATAAATTTGTGTATTAGAGTGAAAAGAAT
>CAYRVY010000249.1:0-3996 GCA_964427695.1 uncultured Flavobacteriaceae bacterium | reverse complement strand
TCATCTTTACCCAAATAACGAGCCTTAATAGCGTTGGCTGAAATGATTTTATCTTCTTCTAAGAACTGTTTATGACAATCTAGTAGTTTGTTATATACATAGTCAAGATAGTTGTTTAAAATTCTTATTTTAGGAGAAGTTCCTCGTCCTCGATTCTTGTTATTATCCCATTCTCTGAATAGTACATTTCTTTTAAGGCTAATTTCTGAACGTTTCCCGTTAACTGTTATACGAACATAGATAGATACTTGATTCTTGGCATTACGTGATTTTCTAGTAAAGAAAATGATTGAAAAGGTGTTGCTTGTTTGCATTTTATGCGTCTTTAGTTAAACAAATTTTTATAAAGACGAAAGTCAAATTGCTCATAAAAGTTCTTTAAAATTACGACAATTCTGTGAAGAAAGTGCACACCTGATTGCACACCTTTTATACTGTTTTAAATGATTTCATATGATATCATAAAAAACAAAAAACACTGAAAATCATACAATTAACAGTGTTTTAGTTTGATCTATTACTAGGTTCGTCGGGGTGGCAGGATTCGAACCTGCGACCTCCGCGTCCCAAACGCGGCGCGATAACCGGGCTACGCTACACCCCGAATTATAATAGAAAATGAACTTTTTAAACAAATTCCGGACTCTATTATTTACTTAAATTTCTTAAGCATAATATATACCAAAATAGATGCTATATTACAGCTTTAGAAATAAGGCTGCAAATATATAGCTTTCTTTTCAATACAAACAAATTTTTATTTGTAAATTCATCACAAATATTCTCGTAATGAAAACACATAAATTTATAGTATTAGTAGTAGCCTTAATTAGCCTTTTTTCTTGTGCTCAAGACAAAAATCCCATTAATATAAATCACACATATCAGGTTGTAGTATCCGATTTATCAATCCCTTGGGGATTTGTATTTCTTCCAGACCAATCTATGTTAATTACCGAAAAAAGAGGAGAACTCATTCACTTTAAGAATGGAAAAAAAATTACTATAAATGGATTGCCAGAGATTAAAGTTCTCGGTCAAGGTGGTTTATTAGATATTGAACTCCATCCAGATTATGAAACTAATGGCTGGATTTACATCTCTTATGCTTCTCCAGATGGTGAAGGTAATGGTGCTAATACGGCAATTATGAGATTTAAACTCAAAGATGACACTTTAATTGAAAAACAAATCCTTTATAAAGCATCTCCTAATACTAACAAAGGGCAGCATTTTGGTTCTAGAATAGTATTCGACAATGATGGTTATTTATTTTTTTCTGATGGAGATCGGGGAAATAGGGACGAAAATCCGCAAGACATTACAAGAGATTCTGGCAAAATATACAGATTGTATGATGATGGTCGAATTCCAAATGATAATCCATTTGTTAATGAAGCTAATGCAAAAAAAGCAATTTATTCTTATGGACATCGTAATCCGCAAGGAATGGCTTTACATTTTGAAACTGGTAAATTATGGACACACGAACATGGACCACGAGGTGGAGACGAAATAAATATAATTAAAGCAGGTAAAAACTACGGTTGGCCAAAAATTAGTTATGGTACTAATTATAGTGGCACATCATTTACGGAGAATACTGCATTACCAGGAATGGAGCAACCTTTACATTATTGGGACCCTTCCATAGCACCAAGCGGAATGGCATTTGTAACAAGTGATATTTATCCAGGATGGAAAGGTAATTTACTCATTGGCTCTTTAAAGTTTCAATACTTAAATCGTTGTGTATTAAAAAACAACAAAGTCATTAAACAAGAAAAATTAATTGATGGTTTAGGCCGTGTAAGAAGTGTTAAGCAAGGGCCAGATGGTTATATATATGTAGGTGTAGAGAATGTTGGCATTGTTAAAATTATTCCGAAAAAATAATCTTAAATTTGTTCTATCAAAAATAAATAGACATGCTTATTATTGGAATTGCTGGTGGAACAGGTTGTGGTAAAACAACTGTTGTAAATCAAATTTTAAAAGAACTTCCTGAAGGTGAAGTTGGTGTTATTTCTCAAGATTCGTATTACACAGACACTTCTCACTTAAGCTATGAAGAACGTCTAAAAATAAATTTTGACCATCCAAGATCCATAGATTTTGAGTTATTGGTTAAACATTTAGAAGAACTTAAAAAAAATAACCCAATACATCAGCCTGTATATTCGTTTGTAAAACATAATAGAACTGGAGATACCGTTTTAACACACCCAAGAAAGGTAATGATTGTTGAAGGAATTTTAATTCTTACTAATCCAGAATTAAGAGATAAATTTGATATTAAAATATTTGTACATGCCGATAGTGATGAACGTTTAATACGTCGTTTGAAACGTGATATTGCAGAACGCGGAAGGAATCTAGACGAAGTTCTTTCTCGCTATCAAAACACTTTAAAACCAATGCATGACCAATTTATAGAACCCATGAAAGAATTTGCAGATATTATAATTCCAAACAATAAATACAATACAGTAGCAGTAGATATTGTAAGAGCTATTATTAATGAAAGATTATAAATGGTTAAATCTCAAAAAAAATATAAGCGTTTTATAAAGCCTTTTAAAAACATTTTCTTTCTTGTATTAATTGTTTTTTCTATTTGGATGCTTTTTTTTGATAGCAATTCATGGTTTATCCATAATGAATTAAATAATGATATAGAAGATTTAGAAGAAGAAAAAAAATACTATAGTAAAGAGATAGAAAAAGATAACAAGGAAATTAAAAAATTGAGTGACGAAGAAGGTATAGAAAAATATGGTCGTGAAAAATATTATATGAAAAAAGATAATGAAGAAATTTATTTAATCGAATATGAAGACAGCATTGTAAAACATAAAGAAGATGAGTAAATTGTTGTTTGATGATTTTGATGCTGTTTCAGCAAAAGCATGGAAACAAAAAATTCAATTAGATTTAAAAGGTGCTGATTATAATGAAACCTTAATTTGGAACTCTCCTGAAGGTATAGATGTAAAGCCTTTTTATCATGCTGATGATTTTGATGAACTTCCTGAAATTTCTATAACTAATGCTGCCTCTTGGAAAATATGTCAAACAATTTATGTTTCTGACGTAGAACAATCTAATAAAAAAGCACTTGATGTATTAAGTAGAGGTGCAGAAAGCATTAGGTTTATTATTCCTTCAGAAGATGTTTCAATCAAAATATTACTTAAAGAAATAGTACTTATCTCCACACCAATTCACTTTGAATTACTGTTTCTTTCTGAAGAATTTATCAAAAAAACAATGACAGTTTCTACTAAAGCTGAAATCCATGTACATACAGACATTATTGGCAACCTTGCTAAATCAGGAAATTGGTATTACAACCTAAATAAAGACCACGAAATCCTCAATAGTGTTATTGCAAGTTCGGCGAAGCAATTTACTTCTCTTTTATCAGTTGATGTTTCTTTATACCAAAATGCAGGAGCCAATATGGTACAGCAATTAGCATATGGTTTAGCTCATGCGAACGAATACTTAAATCTTATTAATAACAATCCATCACTTAAAGTGATTTTTGAAGAAAATAATTTAGAGAAGTTTTTAACCTTCAATGTTTCGGTTGGAACAAATTATTTTTTCGAAATAGCCAAGCTTCGAGCCTTGCGCTTGCTATGGAAAACTTTAGCTTCAGAATATAATTTTAATTCAGACTGCCATATAATTGCACAGCCAACAAAACGCAATAAAACCATTTATGATTACAATACCAATATGTTGCGTACAACAACCGAATGTATGAGCGCAATACTTGGTGGAGCAAACGCGATTTGCAATTTACCTTACGATGCTATTTATCATAAAAACAACGAATTTGGAGAACGCATTTCTAGAAACCAATTATTAGTATTAAAACATGAGAGTCATTTTAATAAAGTTAATAATCCAGCAAATGGTACTTATTATATTGAAAGTTTAACGCAACAATTATCTGAGAAAGCTTTAGCATTATTTAAAGATATTGAA
>CAYRVY010000248.1:0-3997 GCA_964427695.1 uncultured Flavobacteriaceae bacterium | reverse complement strand
AAAACCTTAATGTTTTTTATATGCGAAGAATGAGATTCCCACCTTCGTGGGAATAAACAAAAAAAGGCAAGCTACCTACATCACACTGCTACAACCATTTACCTTTGCTGCGTTCCCGCTCTGGAGGATTCAACAGGAGCTAGTTGTGTAGGACTTGCCAAATGCAAAGATACAACCTTTTAATAGTTGAGCAATGATTTTTTAATCTGAATTTAAATAAATAACTTGCTCAATAAATTATCACATTCATGCGTGTTTTTAAATTTCTAACAATCATTCTTTTAAGTGTATTCGTACTTTCATGTGGAAGCAATTCTAATCAGAAAAAAAATGATTTTTCTATCCTTACAAATGTTAAAGGAAAAATCTTTACTAATACCGACACACTAAGCCTTTCAATTAAAAATCCAAAAAAGCATCATATAGATTCTGTTGTTTATAGCATAAATAAAAAAAAGGTTTCAGCTAAAGTGAATTTAAAAGCTATTAAGTTAGGAAGACAAACTATAGAAGCTAATATTTTCTTTGAAGGAAAAGCGCAAAAAACGTCTTATTCAATTACTATTTTAAATAGTGAACCACCAAAAGTTTATACCTATAAAATTATAAATCAATATCCTCATGATATTACTTCATATACACAAGGCCTAGAGTTTTTTAAAGGAGAACTTTATGAAAGTACTGGACAGCATGGAGAGTCTAAACTTCGAAAAGTGAATTATAAAACAGGTGAGGTTTTAAAAAACGTTGATTTAGCAAATGAGTATTTTGGAGAAGGGCTTAGCATTTTAAATAACAATATCTACCAGTTAACTTGGCAAAGTGGCATTGGTTTTGTTTACGATTTGGAAACCTTCGACAAAAAAAGTAGCTTTAATTATGGTAAAAGCAAAGAAGGTTGGGGACTTTGTAATGATGGAGAACAACTATATAAAAGTGATGGAACTGATAAGATTTGGATTCTCGATCCTGAAACTTTAGCCGAACAAGAATACATACAAACCTATACTAACAAAGGAAAAATTGTTGGTATGAATGAATTAGAATGGGTAAACGGAAAGATATATGCTAACAGATATCAATTAGATGGCGTTGCTATTATCAATCCAAAAAATGGTGCTGTAGAAGGTGTTATAGATTTTAGATCTTTAAAAAAGAAAGTGACTCAACATAAAGGATTGGATGTGTTAAACGGAATTGCCTATAATCCAGAGACTAAAACTCTTTTTGTAACTGGAAAACGTTGGGATAAATTATTTGAAGTAAAAATTATTGAACAGTAATTTAATGCAGATTTTCGAAAAAATTATAAGCGTAAATAAAGATGATTTAGACGAGCTAAATCATGTCAATAATGTGCGTTATGTACAATGGACTCAAGATATAGCAAAGGAACACTGGTTACAATATGCTACAGAAGAAATTTTGAAGAAATTTTTTTGGGTACTTTTAAACCATCATATAGAATATAAAAGTCCGGCAGTATTAAACGATGTCATTAAACTAAAAACCTATGTTATAAAAGCTAAAGGAGTTACTTCCACAAGAATCGTGGAAATGTTTAATAAAAACAATAAACTTCTTGTAAAATCTGAAACTCATTGGTGTTTAATAAGTTCTAAAACTTTGCGTCCAACACGAATTAATTCAGAAATTGCGAATTTGTTTAATTAAAAAATGACTCTATATTATTTCATATTTTCAAAAGTTATATTTTTAGCCATAATGGCATTATACCAATTTAAACATTTTTTGCTTTTAAAACGAAGTAATATTTAGTTTGAAAATTTATCTTTACCCAATGAAACGCTACTTATATTTTATTCTTTGCATCGGATTTTTAATCTTTTGGAGTTCTTGCAGAAAAGATTTTGATTTTAGTCCAAGTACAGGAAGTCTAGAGTTCTCAAAAGATACCATTTATCTCGATACTGTTTTTACTAATATTGGCTCCAGTACATACAATCTTAAAGTTTATAATAGAAGTAATAAAGATATTGTAATTCCGACCTTGCGTTTAAGTCAAGGGCAAAATTCGTTATATCGTTTAAACGTGGATGGAATGACTGGTTTTGGAGCAATTGCTGGCAAAGAATTTGAAAATGTAGAGATTCTAGCAAAAGATAGTATGTTTATTTTTATAGAAACAACTATAGATATAGAAGCCCTTGCTGCTTCTCAAATTCAGTTTTTATATACAGATGCTATTGAATTTGATTCTGGTTCTAATCTTCAAAAAGTTGAATTAATAACACTTGTAAAAGATGCTGTTTTTATTTTCCCACAACGTTCAGTAGAAGGCATTATTGAAACCTTAACTTTTGATGTAGATGGTGACGGTATAGATGATGAAACTACCATACAAGGACGTTTTTTAACAGATTCTGAACTCACTTTTACTAACGAGAAACCTTATATTATTTACGGTTATGCTGCTGTAGATAATAGTAAAATTTTGACTGTTAATGCTGGAGCAAGAGTGCATTTTCATGCCAATTCCGGATTGATTATTACTGATGGAGGATCGCTTAAAGTTAATGGTTTACCAAGTAACGACCTCGACCTTATGGAAGGTGAAGTTGTTTTTGAAGGAGATCGTTTAGAATCTGCTTTCGAAAACGTTCCTGGACAATGGCAAACCATTTGGTTGTTTAATGGTAGTACTGCAAATGAGTTTAATCACGTAACCATAAAAAACAGTACCGTTGGAATTTTAAGCGATGGAAACCAAAATGATAACTCTAAATTAACAGTTACAAATACACAAATTTATAACTCCAGTAATTTTGGGATTTTAGGAAGAGGCACTTCTATAAATGGTGAGAACATTGTGATTAATAATAGTGGACAAGCATCGTTTGCAGGAACTTTTGGTGGAAGCTATAACTTTGTACATTCTACATTTACTAATTATTGGAACAATAGTTTTAGACAATTTCCTTCGGTACTTTTAAACAATTTTATTGTAGATGAAGATAACACCACGTTTACAAATCCATTGGATGAAGCCAATTTTACGAACTGTATAATTTACGGAAATGATAACCCAGAATTTATATTAGACAAAGATGATTCTGAAATATTTAATTTTAAATTTACAAATTGCTTGATTCGTTTTGACAATAGCAATGGCAATTTTACAGGAGACATTTACGATTTTGCTAATACTGCTCTATATGAAAATGTAATTTTTAATAACGATCCAGAATTTTTAGATCCAAACAATAATATGCTACAAATACCTAATGGCTCTCCAGCTGATGGCTTTGGAATCATTTTTGGAAACTTAAACACAGATATTCTAAACACAACGCGGAGTGCAACTCCAGATCTTGGAGCTTATGAAAGTATTGAGTTTGAAGATTGATTATAATAAAATTAATTATGAAAGAAATTCTAATACTTACTGGAGCCTGCGGTGTAGGAAAATCAACAATTTCAAAAAAATGGGCTAAACTAAAAAAAGGAGTAGTAATTGAATCTGATTATTTTAGGAATTGGATACATAACGAAATCTATGAGCGTTTTTCAATAAAAGAAGAGTTGTTAGTTGCCGATTTAAGTTTTGTATCAACTAAAGAATACCTAAAACATAATATGCCTGTTGCAATCGAAAATGTTTGGACTCCTTTGGGTTTGGACAAGCTAAAAAGCAACCTCGAAGATGAATTTAGAAATGTAAGCATAAAATGTATTTGGTTAAAATGTGATTTAAAAGAAAATCATCGAAGAGACAAATTGCGAATAATAGAAACCCAAATGAAAGATCGTGTGGATATTGTAAACGATGAACTTTCAGAATACAAATGGCCTGAATATCTTAATATTATAGATACTACTAAATTGAGCGAACTAGAAACACTAAATCGGATATTAGATATTTATAAATAATTGGAATCAATATAGACTACTAGTCAACTGTATGTAAGGCTCTTTTGACATAATTTTCCAAAGATTAAATACTTGTGATTTTTCATAGAACAAATCTATACTCAAA
>CAYRVY010000247.1:0-4018 GCA_964427695.1 uncultured Flavobacteriaceae bacterium | reverse complement strand
ATTGGGATTCCTGTTTTTTCAAGATTAGCTAACACTTCGCTTCCTTTACCTACAACAACAATTCGTGCATTATCAGCTTTAAAATATGTGTTTGCAACACGTTTTATGTCCTCTATGGTAAGGGCATTAATTTTTTCTAGATATGTTGCATAGAAATCTTCTGGTAAATCGTTTATTTTAATATTTAAGGCATATCGTGCAATAGTTTGAGGTCTTTCAAGAGCCAAAACAAAATCACCTACATATTTAGCTTTTGCATTTACTAAATCTTCAGGTTTCACATCTTCAGTTCTAATTCGGATTACTTCTTTTAATATTTGAACAACCGAACTGTCTGTAACCATATTTCTTACTGATGCTCCAGCTCTAAAACGTGATATATATTCATTAGAATTTATCGAAGAATAAGCACCATAAGTATAGCCATGTTCTTCACGTAAATTATTAAATAAATAACCACTAGCGCCTCCTCCTAATATATGATTTGCTATTATTACTGAATGATAATCAGGATTATTCATTTTAAAAGATACTGTATTCATCAAGGAGATATTTGACTGAACAGCATTTGGCATATCTACAAAATTAATTTGTGTGTATTGTACGTTAAGATTTGCTGTTGGTACATTTGTAGTTACTTCAATAGATTTTTCCCATTTCCCAAAATAGGTTTCCACCTGTTTTTTAATAGTATTATAATCTACATCTCCAATAATAACTAAATACGCATTATTTGGATTAAAATATTTTTGATAAAAAGCATTCACATTTTCTAAAGTTACGTTGTTAACCGTTTCTTCGGAAACAAATTCACCAGAAGGATGTTTAGTTCCATAAGCCAAAGCTACACCTACACGTCCAGCAACAGCATCGACACTTTTTTCTTGATTTTTTAATCCTTCAATGAGTTTGTCTTTTTCTTTTTGGAACTCTTCTTCGATTAGTAAAGGATTAATAGCTGCATCTGCCATTAATTCTAATATTCTTTCCGAATATTTTGATAATGCACTAACAAAAGCACTCTGCGAACCAAAACTAAGAGAGGCTCCTAAAAAATCTATTTCTTCATTAAAATCGTCTTTAGGAATATTAGTTGTTCCATTTCCTAACATTGCTCCCAACAAGCTAGAAGTGCCTGCATTATCACCTTCTGTTATTGGTGCATTATCTATGTTTAGATTATAAGAAACTCTTGGGAGTTTGTGGTTTTCTACAACCATAACTTTCATTCCGTTATCCAATACAAATTCTTGAGGAACGTCTAAAGTAATTTTAGGAGCTGGACCTGGTTTTGGTTGTTGTGATCTGTCAATTTGAGCAGTTACTCCAATTGATAATAAAAACAAGGTAATTAATATTGATATTTTAGTTTTCATTTGTACAAGTTTATTTATTGATCTTCTTTTTTAGGTAAATATTTTAACTCTACGCGCTGATTTGGATTTAAATACTTTTTTACTACAGCTTGTATTTCTTCTCTGGTTATAGATCTGTAAATATCAATTTCATTGTTTATTAAATTGGTATCATCATAGAGTAAGTAATATCTTGCAAGAGAATTGGCTATTCCAGAAATACTTGCGTTAGAATTCACAAAACGGTTTTCAAATTTGTTTTGAAGCTTTTGATAATCTTTTTCTGAAATTAATTCGGTTTGCATTTTTACTATTTCTTCATCCATTTCAGCAAGTAAATCTTTGAGAGAGACCTCGCCAAGAGGCAAAGCAAAAAGGGCATAAATACTATAGTCTTTTTGAGGGATGTTAACAGCAGCTACTTGAAGCGCTTGTTTTTGTTCATCAACCAATTTTTTATAAAGTTTAGAGCTTTTACCATCACTTAAATAAGAAGACACCATACTTAAAACATAAGAATCACGTTCTTTAAATCCTGGAGTTCTATAAGCTGCAACAATTGCTGGGATTTGAATATTAGTATCATAAGCTACTGCTTTAATTGTTTCGAAAATTGGAGTTTCTTTAGGGAAATTTCTAACAATGTCTTCTCCTTTTGGAATATCTTTAAAATACGCTGTTGCTAATTTTTTAGCTTTTGCAGAATCAATATCACCAGCAATTACTAATACTGCATTGTTAGGCACATAATATTTTTTAAAATATGCTTTAAACTCATCAAGAGTCGCTGCATCCAAATGCTCCATTTCTCCAATGAGTTTATCTTTATAAGGATGTACTTTAAAAAGAGATTCACCTATAGCTGGCAAAAGTCCACCATAAGGAGCATTATCCATGCGTAATCTCTTTTCTTCTTTAACAACTTCATTTTGTGTATCGACACCTTTTTGGTCTATTACAGGATGAAGCATTCGTTCTGACTCCAACCATAAACCCAACTCTAAATTGTTTGACGGAAAAATTTCATAATAATATGTTCTATCTTGGGATGTGTTTGCATTATTACTTCCTCCATTTGAACTAACAATTTTAAAAAACTCTCCACGTTCAATGTTTTCTGAGCCTTCAAATAAAAGATGTTCAAAAAAGTGAGCAAACCCTGTTCTTTCAGGATTACCATTATCTCCATGATCTTTTCCTCCAACATCATACATTACAGCAATAGTAATTACTGGAGCTGTATTGTCTTGATGTAAAATAACGTGCAAACCGTTATCTAAATAGAATTCTTCAAACTTAACTTGTTGTGCAGAAACTGTAAAACCAGTTAAAACAAATATAGCTAAAGCAAATAAGTGTTTTTTCATGTATTTTGATTTTAATTATATAATTGAATAATAGGTCTATAACCTTTATAGATTGTTACAAGGCTTACAAAAATATAAAATGAAAATTAATATTGTTATAGAAAAAGTAAAAAGATTACCCATTTATTGGAATACACCTATTTTTTCCCGTAATTTAAACAAGTTTAATGTTATCTATAATTATGAAAAAAATAGCATTACCTGTACGTTTTGGAATTGCAATTAGTGGCTCTTTAATTGCGTATTTTTTAATTCTTTCACTTTTTAACTTACATACTTCGCCTGCGTTTAGTTTATTTAATAGTGTGATTACTGCGTTTGGAATCTATGAAGCAATAAAATCGTATAAATTAAGGCAAGGCAATAAATTTAATTATACCAATGGATTTGCAACTGGTATTATTTCTGGCTTTGTTGCAACGATTATTTTTACCATATTCTTCGCATTTTATGCCACAGAAATTGATAATAATTTCCTTAATGAGCTGTTAGAGGGTTATAGTAAAAACTATCATGTTGGAATAGGTCAAGTAGTATTTACTGTAGCAATAATGGGGTTTTCAACTACAGTAGTTTTAACCTTGACATTTATGCAGCTTTTTAAAAACAGCAGAAATCTTTCTCAAAACCAATAAATGGTTTGTAGATTAATTAATTAGCAGTATATTTGCACTCATTTTTCGAACAAATTAATAAATAAAACGTTACGCTATGTACGCAATTGTAGAGATAGCAGGGCAACAATTTAAAGTTGTAAAAGACCAAAAAGTTTTTGTTCACCGTTTACAAACTGAAGAAGGAAAGAAAGTAGCTTTCGATAATGTACTTCTTTTAAGTGATGGTGATAAAGTAACTATTGGCGCCCCAGCTATAGGCGGAGCTCAAGTAGGAGCAAAAGTCTTAAAGCACCTAAAAGGTGATAAAGTAATCGTCTTTAAAAAGAAAAGACGTAAAGGTTACCGTGTTAAAAATGGGCACAGACAATCTTTAACCGAAATTCAAATAGAAAGTATTTTAGTTTCAGGAGCAAAGCCTGCCTCTGCTAAAGCTACTCCAAAAAAGGAAGTTAAAAAAGCTACTCCGAAAGCAGAAGCAAAACCAACTGTTAAAAAAGCAGAAGTTACTCAAGACTTAAGTAAAATGACAGTAGCTCAATTAAAAGAGGTGGCTAAAGCAAAAGGAATCACAGGAATTTCTTCTATGAAGAAAGCCGATTTAATAAAAGCTTTAAGTTAATTTTAAAAATATAAAATCGAAATAAAATGGCACATAAAAAAGGAGTCGGAAGTTCGAAAA
>CAYRVY010000246.1:0-4024 GCA_964427695.1 uncultured Flavobacteriaceae bacterium | reverse complement strand
ATAAGCATCATATGGTTATCTGTTCCACCAGAAATAATATTATAACCCCTTTTTACAAATGCTTTCGCCATAGCTTCAGCATTTTTCTTTACTTGAAGTGTGTAATGCAAAAATTCATCTGTCAACGCTTCGCTAAATGCAATTGCTTTTGCAGCGATAATATGTTCTAATGGTCCGCCTTGATTTCCTGGAAACACAGCAGAATCAAACAACAAAGACATTTTACGAAGATTTCCATTTTTTAATCGTATTCCAAAAGGGTTTTCAAAATCTTCTCCCATCAAAATCATTCCTCCTCGTGGCCCTCTTAATGTTTTATGTGTTGTAGTAGTCACTACATGACAATGCGGAATCGGGTCATTTAAAATGCCTTTTGCAATCAAGCCTGCAGGATGCGAAATATCTGCAAACAGAATAGCTCCTACACTATCTGCAATTTCACGAAAACGCTTAAAATCCATATCACGAGAATAGGCTGAAGCACCAGCAATAATAAGCTTTGGCTGTTCCTTTTTGGCAATCGCTTCCATTTTATCATAATTAATAAGACCTGTTTTTTTATCTACACCATAAAACACAGGGTTATATAATTTTCCTGAAAAATTTACTGGCGAACCATGAGTTAAATGTCCTCCATGTGATAAATCGAAACCTAAAATTTTATCTCCTGGTTTTAAACATGCTGCAAACACAGCTGTATTAGCCTGACTTCCAGAATGCGGCTGGACATTAACCCAAGACGCTCCAAATAAAGCCTTCGCTCTATCAATAGCAAGTTGTTCTACTTCATCTACTACTTCACAACCTCCATAATAGCGTTTGCCTGGTAAGCCTTCGGCATATTTATTAGTTAATACAGAACCTGCTGCTTCCATAACCTGATTACTTACAAAATTCTCTGAAGCTATCAATTCTAAACCATATAATTGTCGGTTTTTTTCAGCTTCTATGAGTTCGAAAATTTGTTGGTCGCGTTGCATATATTATAAGATTTTAATTCTGCTCCAAAAATAATAAATCCAATTAGTTAAACACTTCAAAACGTATATATTTCCTTATAAATTCTATGTTTTTTATCAATATCGTAGAATGTATCTAATTTATATTCAATTAAGTTTGAAAATGAAAAAATTTGTGTAGGTTTGAATAGAATTTAATAACAACTAATCAACACTAAATATTATGTCTTTATCAGCCAACAATCCAGATAGAATATCGTGGTTACACGTCGGTAAAAATTCCGATTTCCCAATTCAAAATATCCCTTTTGGTGTGTTTTTAACAAGAGATGATATTATAACCATTGGAACTCGTATTGGTGACACTGCAATAGATTTAGGTGCTCTGCATCAATTGGGTTATTTTAAAGGAATTCCACTAACTGAAGATATCTTTCTTCAGGACACTTTAAATGATTTTATTGCTGACGGAAGAAAAACCTGGAGATTAGTACGTAACAGAATTGCAGAAATATTCGATAGCAACAATGATGTTTTAAAGGCTAACAAAAAAAATAAGGAAATCGTATTATTTCGATTAGATGAAATTGAAATGCAATTACCAGTTCAAATAGGTGATTTTACCGATTTCTACTCTAGTATTGAACACGCAACCAATGTTGGTACTATGTTTAGAGATCCAGACAATGCGTTATTGCCAAACTGGTTACACATCCCTGTTGGATATCATGGTCGTAGTTCGTCTATTATTCCTTCTGGAATTCCCATACACAGACCACAAGGACAAACCTTACCAAATGATGCTACCCAACCTGTTTTTGGCTCTTCTAAATTGGTAGATTTTGAATTAGAAATGGCATTTATTACAACTGATGCTAACGATTTGGGAGAATCTATTCCAATTGAAGAAGCTGAAGATTATATTTTCGGATTGGTTTTACTTAACGATTGGTCTGCTCGCGATATACAAAAATGGGAATATGTACCTCTTGGTCCTTTTCTATCAAAAAGTTTTGCGTCTTCAATTTCACCTTGGATTATTACACTTGATGCTCTTGAACCTTATCGCGTTGAAAGTCCGAAAGCCTTAAAACCACAATTGCCTTATTTACAATACAAAGGCAAAAAGAGTTTTGATATTAATCTTGAAGTAGCCATCCAACCCAAAGGTGCTAAAGAAACTGTAGTAAGTAATTCAAACTTTAAATATATGTATTGGAATATGGCGCAGCAATTAGCACATCATACATCTAATGGCTGTCCTGTAAATTCCGGTGATATGATGGGAAGCGGAACGATTTCTGGTACTACTTCAGATTCTTATGGCTCGATGTTAGAACTCACTTGGCGTGGTGAAAAACCGCTTAAAATGAAAGATGGTACCGAACGTAAATTTATAAATGATAATGATACTGTGATTATGCGTGGTTATTGTGAAAATGATGGCACACGAATTGGTTTTGGCGAAGTGAGAACGAAGTTACTTCTGGTTTATAAGAAATAAATTTTAATATATTTTTAGAAGTCACGCTTATTGGTTTGTGCAAAACCAAGCGTTAGCGATCCGATAGGGTTGGTTTACACTTCTTTGTTAGCCCCTTTTATTTTTTCTTTTTGGCTTCCGTTTTAGATTTTCCAATACTGACAATGCTTTTTAATTTTTTTTCTCTTTCATTTTTGTTTACATACCATTCATCTATTAAGATTTCTATGAGGTGAATAAGTACTTGGGCTTCGCCTTGGTCAACTTCTATAATTGTATTAATATCCTTTTCCATATGTGCTCCAATATTTCCAATCTTTCTTGTAGCATCAATAGAATCCCAAGTCAAGGAATCAATTTTATCTTCTAGGGCATTAATTTCATCAATCAACCTTCCTTTTTTTATTCCCCAAAAATCTCTTATCATCCCTTGTAAGCACCTTCTTGCTAAAGTTGCAGAAGCCTTAGGGCTTAAGTCAACAATTAAACATGCTTCATTATAGTCATCAGTTATTGGCTTTGGAACATAGTCAGGAAAAACCTTTGCATTTGATTGTGGTATTAAATTCCAATGTTTAATCATTTCACCATCATTCCAAATATGTCTTGCACCATTCCATTCATTCTCAGTTGGAAATAAGTAGCTTGATAATGTGTATTTGTTACAATCTGGATTAGGGCAAACTATAAATTCAGAATATAAGGCTCTGTTTCCTTCTACATTTTCAATAGTCAACCTTGTATTGGATGTATGGAAATTGTCATCTTTTATCGTTGAATGATGATTGCAATATGGACATTGCCATTTAAATGGTTTCATATGTTCTTTTTAATTGGTGATAATAGATAAAATATGGTTCAGTTTTTACTCAATCAAGTTAAGCACAGAATAAACTATATCGCCCAATACTGAAACTAGTTCAGCACGTATAAGCGAAGTTATATTTTTAAAATGATAAAGGCAATAAGGCTATTGAATAAATTCTACAAAAGTTATTAAATAAAACTATCCAAATCAATCTCATTAACTCCATCATGAGATTCATGTGCAACCACTACTCCATTTTTAATAACTAACAGCTGCGGAGATTCGTGCATCACTTGAAACTTATAGCCAACCTCATTAGAAACCTCTCTATAACTTATTAAATCTAAAAAATATAAATCTAAATCATCTCCAGTAAGATTATAAGCATCTTCAAATTGGTTTAAAACCATTCGGCTTACGCCACAACGAGTAGAATATTTAAAAATAACTTGTGTTTTTATCTTCGAAGCAGATTCTATAACATCAAGTTGTTCTAATAAATTTAAAGCAATCCAAGGCAATGTTTTCTTTTTATTTTTGGTAACTGAACTTGTCGAAGTCCCAAATATTTTTTTTAATAAACTCATTAACAATATCTTTTAACTTTTTAACTTTTTAACTTTTAACTTTTAACTAAAATTAGTCTATATTATTTTTATTTCCTTACAACTGACTAAAAGTCACACTATCACTGCTTTAAGACGACATTTTGTCTGCTCATTTGTGTTGGTAAGGTTATTGTTCACAATATTACAAAAGTAAAAGAAAAGTAAC
>CAYRVY010000245.1:0-4053 GCA_964427695.1 uncultured Flavobacteriaceae bacterium | reverse complement strand
AAACGAATGATTATGTTTATCGCTCCAAAAAAAGGAAAATAAACCTACGCATAAAGCTACGGTTTATAATAAATTAAAAAGATACTGAAAAAAATTCAGTATAAAGATAATAAGCGAAGTAATAAAAAAAACTAGGAAAAATGCCTAAAATGAAAACAAAATCTAGTGCTAAAAAGCGTTTTAAGCTTACAGGTACTGGTAAAATTAAAAGAAAGCATGCGTTTAAAAGTCACATCTTGACAAAGAAGTCTAAAAAACGTAAACTTGCTCTGACTCATACTACATTAGTACATAAGTCGGACGAAAGTAGTGTTAAAAAAATGTTACGTTTAAAGTAATATAATTTTAACAGGTTAAAATTATTTATAAACCATGGAGTTAGGCTTTACCTACACATAAAGTTTCGGTAAACAAGTATTCAGATTAAGAGTCGCCTACTACAAAAACAATTAAAATTATGCCAAGATCAGTAAATTCGGTTGCAAAGAGAGCCAGAAGAAAAAAAATTATCAAGCAAGCAAAAGGTTATTTCGGACGTCGTAAAAACGTTTGGACTATAGCCAAAAATGCGGTTGACAAAGCGATGCAATATTCGTATAGAGATCGTAGAAACAAAAAAAGAACATTTCGTGCTTTATGGATTCTGCGTATTAACGCAGGAGCTAGAGAACACGGATTGTCTTATTCTCAATTTATGGGAAAATTAAAAGCTAATAATGTTGAATTAAACCGTAAGGTTTTAGCAGATTTAGCTATGAATAACCCAGAAGCTTTTAAAGCTATTGTAGATAAAGTAAAATAAGGCGTTTTGCCTATTACATAACATCGTTTCGCTTATAAAAAATCCGATTTAATCCTGATATCTATTGGGAGAATCGGATTTTTTTTATCTATATTTTTGCTACTACCCAAATTATTAATCTTTTCCTTTATTAGCAGAAGTGATTAAGAAAAAGAGAGATTTTAGATACTTCATTTCCATAATGAAATTGGAAGTAATCTAAAAGAAATAACTAAATTTTATTGTGAAAATTTAAAGCATAATGAAGCATTCCCTTGTCCATAAGAAAGATAAAGTTTTAAAAGGGAATCTTATGGTTGTAATTTGAAATAATAATAACGAAGTGTTTCAAATAGGACACAAAATATATGCTTCAGAAGTTCTAGTATAAATGAACTTGAAGTTAATATAGGTAATTAGTAAAAGATTTAGGGAGTAATTGGAAAGGTAATTAAAAGAAAATGTTTTATGAAAAACGAAGACAAAAATTAATTGCCCGTTTTTTTACCAAAGTCTCCTTTTTCAACTGCAACTCTTCCAGTTTTTTTACCAAAATCTCCTTTTTCAACTGCAACTCTTCCAGTTTTTTTACCAATATCTCCTTTTTCTACTACTTCTCGACTTTGATTTGAATTTTGATTTGTTTTTGTTTTTTCTGACATGCTATAATTTTTTAAATTAAAACTCTATATTAGTAAAAAATTATAAATTATCCTAATCATTGGCTTTATAATAGAATGATATTTATTATTATTTTAAATATTAAATGAACATAAAAACTTTTTTTAAGGAGTGTAATAATAGAGATGTATTTAAACTTCTTTCTATTTATATAGTCTCTAGTTGGGTGATTCTTCAAGTAATATCTGTTATAGCTCAACCATTAGGTTTACCCGAACAAAGCATCCCTATTTTAATTCTAATTCTCATCATAGGATTTCCTTTTTACGTAATATTTATATGGAATTCAAGATTATCCAAAACTTGGAAATCAGAAGAAGATGACACCTCTTCTGAATTAAAACATAAAAGAAAATTCAGAAAAATGTACTTCACAATTCTTGGTGTTATTTTATTCTTATCTGGATTATCTGTTGTTATTATAATTAATAATTCTTTTAGTAATGAGTTTAGTTTACCAAAGTTAGTTTCTAACGATAAAATTGCAGTTTTAAAATTTGGTAACAATACAGGAGTTGAAAGTTTAGATATTATTGGAAAAATGACTGAATATTGGATTAGTCATGGTATTACTGAAAATAACGCAGGACAAATCATTACTCAAGATATTGTGAAAAGTTATTCAGATGTAATAAAAACTCAAAAAATAAATTTAACTACTAATGAAATCTTAAATAAATACTTAAAACCTGGAAAAAAAATTACTGGTAGTTATTTTTTAGATGGAAACAAGTTAATATTTAAATGTTCAATTGAAAACGGTCTCACAGGAGAAACATTAATTTCATTAGAAAGTATTGAATGCAATTCTGAAACTCCTCTAAAATGTATAAAATTATTAGAAGGAAAAATAGTAACTTATCTACTTACCGAAAAAAAAGGAAGTTTAAGTTTCGAAAACCAACCACCAAAGTATGAAGCATATAAGGCTTTCATAGAAGCACAAACAAGTAAAAGAGAAGGCGAATTAGATAAATACTTAAAGTTACTCGATAAGGCAATAGCATTAGATTCTAATTTTTTTGAACCAAAAACACTTAAAGTAGGCCTTTATTATAATCAAGGTCATTATACAAAAGCAGATTCATTAATTAATAATATTAAAAAAAGAACAGGAATAAGTGTTAAACAAAGAAATTTAATAAATATGTACCAAGCCGCCTTAAATGGTGATAATCGTTTGGTTTATAAATACCAGGCAAATGAATATAATATTGCTCCATACAATCTAGTTACTAATACGTCTCAAATGGTTGTTGCACTTCAGTACGTAAATAAGCCTGAAGACGTAGAAGATATCTTTATTGTAACACATTTTGATAATTTTAGCTTAGAAAATTGCCAACCATGTGTTGATAGAATGTACATCATGGCTCTTGCATTTCATGAACTAAAAAACTACTTGAAAACTATTGAACTTTTAGAGCCTTATGTTAATATTATTGAAGATAAAGATTTTTTGAAAGCAATTATCACTGCTTATGTACATACAAATAATAAAGAAAAAGTTGACAATTTATTACAGAAACTAAATCTAAAAATTAATAAAGAAGATCTGTTATCAATTAATTTATTTACAGCTCAGCAATTTTTTTTAATTGGAAAAAACAAAGCAGCAAAATCCTATTTGAATACTATTATTAGTGGGCAAACAAATGAAAACAATGATTATTTTATAGCTGAAGCTTATTATGAATTAGGAAATTATGTTAAATCAGAAAATATTTTTTCAGCTCTATTAAAAGAAAATCCAAATAACCTTAAAATAATGTCCAGCTTAGGCAAATGTTATTTTAAAAATGGAAAAACAACAAAAGGTAATAACCTTATTAACGCTTTAGAAGAATTAAGGGGTTCTTATCAATATGGTGAAATTGATTACCGATTGGCAGAGATTTATGCTGCACAAAATGATGAAGAAAATGTTTTTAAAAACTTGTTGCAGTCTATAGCATCCGGAAATTTTTACACAAATGTTACTTTTAAAAATGATATCGATTTTATTCCGTTTTTAGATTCTGATAAATGGGACAAAATAATGACTTATTGGCATTAAAATATTTTTGAAACACCTCGTTATTTATTATTATACCAACTAAAAAACAAGGAATTTTAACACATGGAAAAACTTGATAATTCATTTGCCTTATTGATAGGAATTAAAGACCCAAAGTTGCCTTCAGTTCGAGATGCTACAGATATAAGAAATGTTTTAATTAATAATGCTAGATATTTACCTGAAAATGTTTTTTTGGTTACTAACGAAAGAGCTACAAAAAAAGGGGTACTTAGTGCTTTTAAAACACTGAAAGATAAAACTAATGTAGATTCAAAAGTATTTCTATATTATTCTGGACATGGCAAAGCCTATACTGATGGTACATTTTATCTTGAAGTTGAGGGATTTGACAAAGACAAACCTGATTCCACAGGTATTATTGCAGGCGAGTTAAAAGAAAAATTAAATGATATTGTTGCAGAACGCTTAATTTTTTTTATTGACAGTTGCTTTGCACAAGGTATGACCAAGGGCTCCGATTTAAAAAACACAGGCGAAAAGTTAGATGCTTTGGAAAAAGAGATAGAGCAAA
>CAYRVY010000244.1:0-4079 GCA_964427695.1 uncultured Flavobacteriaceae bacterium | reverse complement strand
ATATCGATTTTTTCCAGTGTTTTAAAGAAAAGGTTTTATTATCCCAATAAGGTACAGTTGGGTAACTTGTATAGCGTGGACCAGCAACATTATATTTTTCTACTAACAAATTGTACATACTTAACAATATACGCCAAATTTAGCAGATTTAATTATCATTTCCCATGATAATTATCATATAGTACTTATATAGAAAATAATTTATTATTGTATAATGGTTAATAATTTAGGAACAAATTTAAGATACAATATCACAAAAAAAATCATTCTTACTCTTAATAAAACGCTCTTGAGAGTTGAGTCTTGTAATCTTGTAATCTTGTTCATGGTAAACAAATAGTTATTAATATAGCAATTACACAGAATAAAACATTCAAAATATTAGCTGTCAAACTAGAGTTTATTTTAGGAACTATAAACTTAAATAGAGCTGAATTAGCAAATAGTCAATCAATGAATATATTAAAGGGAATTAATAACCATAGAAACAAAATTATCATTTTAAATAAATTAACGTTGTTTATTACAATTTTCTCTTATCCTTGCTCCCCAATCTCTTGTCTAATAATTATTTTTGTCATGTAGATGAGTTTACTGTTGGAGGAAAAGAAGATGGCAAACAAGGAAAAAGTTTATGATTCGAAAAAGAAAAAAGCTATAATCACAGTAGAACTAACGCAACAAAGAAAAAATAAACGTGTATGTGTAAAAGCCATATTAGAAACTTCAGTGTATTCTTTATTTTCACTTTTATTTTTTGCATCCAACAAAAGTAAAAAGTACAAATATCAGCACTATGCTAATACTTGCGAATATTGGTTTTAGAAGTCTTTTTCCATAATCGTTAAAATTTAATGTTTAAGTCTAATCTAATTCTTGTGCCAGTTTCTAGTGTTGAACCTGTTGTTTTTAAACCTTCTACAAAGTAAGTTCTTAAAACAGTATTAAACTGATTGGTAATTTTATATTTTATTCTAAACTCGTGTCCACTAAAATTACTTGAACGCGTATAGTTACTGTTTCCCCAACGAACCCAATCATCTTGAGCTAGGAAGTCGACAACTGCAAATTTTTCTATATGAGCATAGTAATATCCAAATTGAAATTTATTGACATTATATAGTAAGCTTCCAACATACCCAGTTGTTTGGTCTTCATAAATATCATTAATATCAACATTCCCAACATAATCGGTCAAGTTTTCCATATAATCAAACCCAAACACTAAACCAGTCTTTTTAAAATTAAATTGAAAACTTGTAGCCCAAATTTTATAATCCATTAAATAAGTATGTGTTCCATCGGGTAAATTTGGAATATCACTTCCACTTACTAAACCACTAGAAATTATTAAATTGTTTTCTCCAATGTTGCTATTAAGTTTAAGCTGTGCAATTGTTAAGCTATTATCATCATTGAAATTTTTTCCAGAATGACCAGCAATAAAATAACCAAAAACAGGTGTAAGATTTGTTTTTTCGGATAATTTAAACTTTCCTCCAAAAGCAATACCTTCTGGATTAATGTCTCCATCCCAAAGAAATTCATTTTGTTCCCAAAATGGAATCCTATTTTTACCTACCCATGCCCAAAGACCTTTAGCAGTTTTAGCTTTAATATAAGCCTTATCTATAGAAAATTCATCACTATGAAATTCTTTCCCCAGGGTTACATGTGATGATTGCTGATTCATAGGATTTCCTGAACGAATACGGCCACCAAATTCAATATAATCGGTTAATGTGTATTTAAAACCGAATCTTAATCTATAACGTAAACGATCTCTATCGTTTCTTGTTGTGCCATCTGTTTTGTCAGAATTTCTATCCATTTCGATCCTAAATCTAACATCGCCATAGAGTTTTAGTTTTTTAGTATCTTGTTGTGAAAAAATGTTTGAAGTTAATAGAAAAATAAAAACAAGTGTGAAAATTTTTATTAATTGTTTCATGGATAATTTATTATAAATGAGGTAGTCAAATTTTGTTAAAAGGGCATTATATATTATAAGGCAATGATATATTTATGTAACCCAAAATTAAAAGAAAAATACAAAAACACAAATATAACTTTTATAGATGTGTCTATAGATTCACTTGTTGAAGAATGGCAAACGTTTTTATCTGATAATAATTTAGAAGGAATACAATTATATGCAGGAGATGATGCAAGCTTTAAAAATATGTTTAAAGCAAATAATGTTCCACAATTTTTATTAATTAGTCCTGAAGGTAAGATTTCTACAGCAGTCGCTCCAAGACCATCTGAAACGGATTGTATTGAACTATTATTTAATAGAATAGCTGAAAATCCAAAAATTAGTGAGTAAGTAATTATTATTTTCAGGATACACTTTTTCTGCAGTATATATGATTTAATAAGTGCTGTAAAATATCTTGAAACGAATTATACCTCTTGCTTTTTTTTTCTGATTATTCTTTAATAGCAATGTAATTATTCTTGTTACATCTGAAATAAATATGATTTGGTTAAGTAGAAAAAACTTGCAATTAGCGAATTATCTACTTAACTTTCATTCAAAATAAAACAACACTCTAACACCATGAAAAAAGCATCCATTTTTATTCTATTACTAACTTTAGTTTTTGCAGTAGCATGTAAAGGCGAAAAAAAAGAAAACGAATCGACTACTGAAGCTGAGGTTGAAAAAACCGAAGCGTTAAGTGAAACTACTACTACTGTGGCAAAACATGTTGCTGTTACCCTCGAAGCGAAGAGTGATAGTAAAGTTACTGGCACTGTAACCTTTACACAAGAGGGTGACATTGTTACTATGGTTGCAGAAATAAATGGTTTAACTGAAGGTATTCATGCCATACACTTGCACGAAAAGGCCGATTGTTCTTCCGACGATGGCACTTCTTCTGGTGGACATTGGAACCCAACAGCACAGCCTCATGGAAAATGGGGAGCAGCCGAAGGTTTTCATAAAGGAGATATAGGTAATTTTGAAGCCAATGCCGAAGGAAATGGTTCTATTACATTCTCAACAGACCTATGGTGTATAGATTGTGGTAATGAAACTAAAGATATTATGGGTAAAGCAATTATTGTACACCAAGGCATAGACGATTTTACCACTCAACCTACTGGTGCAGCAGGTGGCAGGATTAGCTGTGGTGCTGTAATAGAATAAATATAATTTTAGATACTGTTGCATGGCATTAACAAACAACGACATTTTTAAAAAACTACGAGTAGCGCACAAACTTCGTGATGATGATATTGTAAAAATTTGCGCTTTAAAAGATTTTAGAGTTTCTAAAAGTGAAATCGGTGCGATTTTTAGAAATGAGAACCATCCGAAATACGTAGAATGTGGCGATCAATTTTTACGAAATTTTCTCGATGGTTTAATTATACATTTAAGAGGTCCAATGCCTCCTAAAAAGAAATAAACACTACGGACTAAAATACTATAGGTTTGATAACGAATAAAATTCGTTTCAGAATGAAACTTATTTGTTCTGAAGTTAAAAGTTAGAAGCTTGAATTTAGTAACGGCCTTCAGACTTCCCGCTTCTAACAAAAATATTTTTTGAAGCGAAAGCGAGATACACTAATTCCGACAGCTATCGAAAACATAGTTTTAACTATTTTTGAGACTGATGAAACAGTTTTCAAAATAACTGTTGTTCCACATCCTTTTTATAATTAATACAAAAAATAAAATTAATGAAATCGTTTACAATCAAAGAAATCAATACCATATTAAATGGCGAATTACTTGGAGATACCAACCAACAAATATTGGGTCCTGAACAATTAGAGAGAGCTAACAATACTCATATTACTTTTATTGGTAACATGAAATATGCGCGTCTTTGGGAAACTTCAAATGCTTGTGCTGCCATTGTAGATAAAAAATTAGATGTCAATCCTGGCAATAATCGTGCATTAATTAAAGTTAAAAATGCCGATTTAGCGATGGCAAAATTATTAGAAATTTTTAATCCAGACCCTCCGCATTTTGATGAGGACATTCATCCATCTGCTGTAATCCATAAATCGGCAACTATTGGTATTGGATGTAAAATTGGAGCTAATTGTTATGTAGG
>CAYRVY010000243.1:0-4107 GCA_964427695.1 uncultured Flavobacteriaceae bacterium | reverse complement strand
CGTACGGTTCTGTGAGAGGTTTAGGGGTGAAATTCCCCTTTACCTACTCGACTTTCTTTCCGCAAACTTGCTAGTGCTGGCGTTTAAGCTCTTTTATTTTTTAAGTGTTGGCTTGTGCGTGGCAAAAAATAAATGTGCTTGAACTTGCATTGGTTTTTATTTTATAAATCTGATTTGTAAGTTCAATTTAAAATATAATTCTCCATTTTCTTCGTAAATCGTTCCAAAATCGTGTCTGCTAGAGCTTGCTGTATCTAATTTCGTGTTGTTAAATAAGTAATCTTCAAATTCGTTTCTATTGTAGATATGGTAGCACAAGACATCTCCACTTTCCTTTACAATCAAATAACCGCCAGTAGCATCATATTGTCCAGTCCAAACTTTAGAAGGCATCATTCCTAAAGCTACGTCTGTTAAAAATCGTTTGATTTTGTATTCGTAAAATTGGTGTTCGTTAGAAAGATCAAATTTCAATGGGTTTTTAGTTGTTGTTTTCTCGACTAAATCGACAACACTTGATTTGTCACTTGAATAGAATTCATAGACGATTTGAGATAGTATTTCTGGTAATTTACTGTCAATTAAAATTAGATTGTTCGAAAATATTTGTCTTTCAGTTTTAATAAATTCAAATTCCCCTTTTGCTTGAAGAACTGAATTAATTCTATCCATTATTTTACTTCTAGAATCTATTGAGTTTATCTTATCAATTTCTAATTCAGATAATTTTAGATTGGAAATTTCAAAAATGAAATTTGTTGTTTTCCCTGCATTTAATAGAGTAGAAGGACTTCCTAATTGTGATTTTATGCTAAAACCTAAAGTTGGTTGCTGATTTGTCCTTTGGTCGTGAACGACAATTGTAATGTCAGTTTTGGCAGTTGAACTTGCTTTTAAAGAAAGACAATTTATGGATTCCATAAATTCCTCAATTTCGGGAACGGAAAAAGTTCTTTCTTTGTTTGCTTTGATTTTTTCAAGCAAAAATCTTGCCTTTTCTTTAAACTCCGAAATAGCAATTTTTAAAACTTCTTTTCCGCCTGATATAAATATAATTTCATCTTGAATTGCGTATTCAAAATCTCCGTTGTTTTCAGTTCTTAAAACTCGTAAAATTGGATAAACTATTCCTTCTAATTTTTCAATGTCTTTATTTCCAAGAAATAATTGTTTGTCACCAAGTAATTTGAAAAGAGTGTAAATTTCGCTCCATTCCCCCTTATTTCCTGTAATCATAAAGTTTTAAGTTTTTCTATAATCTTTTTTGCAGTTGCTTGAATTGCAGGAACTGCAACTGAATTCCCAAATTGTTTATATGCTTGAGCGTCTGAAACCACAATTTTATAATCGTCTGGAAAACCTTGTAAACGTGCCCATTCTCTCGGTGTCATTTTTCGAATTCCTTCTCTATTCACTTCTCCAGTAATATGCGTTATTGGTGTAAAATCTTTTAGTCTGAAATCGTAAACTAAATTTCGTTCTCGACCCATTCCTCCACAAACAACTGCATTTGAAGTCCCGTTATTTGGAATTATTTCATAACCAAATCCATTACCTTTACTTTCGTGTCTTGCTTTGTGATTTCGTAATGTGTTTACATAAGTTTCAGATAAATAATACTTTACAGAAACTGTTTCAGTTTCTAAAATATTTTTGAGAGTTGGTTTTTTGTTTACTGGTTTTGGATATTCAAATTCGGTAATTCCTAAATCTTTTCTGAAACCAACTATGAAGATTCGTTCTCTGTTTTGTGGAACTCCATATTCTTTTGCATTTAAAATTTGAGGTTCAGGAACAAAATATCCTAAGTCTTCACGTAACACATTTAGAATTGTTGTTAATGTTTTTCCTTTATCGTGACTTCTTAAACCTTTTACATTTTCTAAAAAAAGGGCTTTTGGGTTTTTATTTTTAATGATTTTAGCTACATCAAAAAATAAAGTTCCTCTTGTGTCTTCAAATCCTCCACGCTTTCCTGCAATTGAAAATGCTTGACAAGGAAATCCAGCACATAAAACATCAAATCCATCTGGAATATAATCTTTGGTAGCCTTTTTAGTAATATCACCAAATGGCACTTCTCCAAAATTGGCTTGATATGTTTGTTTTGAATATTTATCCCATTCACTTGTAAAGACACAATTTCCTTTCAAATTTTGGAATGCTAATCTGAATCCTCCAATTCCTGCAAAAAGGTCAATGAACTTAAATTCTGGATTTTTAGGTGCTGGGAAAGGAATGTCTTCTTGTTGAAACATTAAATACTGTAAAGCCTCTTCAGCTGCTATATTTGTGATTTCTTCCTCTGGAAATTTATATTCAAATAAGTTTTTAACGTGTTCTATTGCATCTGGTTTGTAAAACTGGGAAACTCCATTTTTATGATTATTCAAATAATGAGTAAAAGCAGCTTCTGTGTCTTTTTTAGACTCTATAAGTTTGATTTTGAATTTTTTATCTCCAAAATTTTCAATAGATATTTTTTCTTTTAGAATCACTTTCGTTCGTTTGGTATTATTGTTGCAAGTTATGAAAAAAATCTCATTCTGTGTTGGGAAGAAAGCAATGTGTGCAATAGCACTCTTTGCTTTTGTGCGGCTGATTTTCGCTTGCTTACAACGTGTTTGTGTATAAATAGTTGCGTACACAATGTAGGGAGCAATAAATATAGTTATAGAGCATAGCAATTATTTATACACGGTGTTGTAAAACGTTTTTTATTCTTATGTCGCTTATTTCTAAAATCATTAATTTTATTTTATCTCCTTGGTGGTTTAAAGAATCTTATTCTAAATACTACATAAACAAAAAATCTGGCACAGGTTTTACTTTGTATGAAATGGTTTCATTTTTTTGGCAGATTCCTTTGGTTATTTTATCATTCGGTTTTAAAAACTCTGAAAGTGAATCTGAAAATTGGACAAAGGGATTGTTCTTAGGTTTTTTACATGTATATATTATTTTATTAATTATTGAATAATATATCTTTCATATAGTATAAAATTATTGCCGTTACAATACCCATTAGGTATTTAATCCAATTATCGTTTTTTAATAAATAAAATTCTTTTTTCTGCTTTTTTATTTTAAACAAATCCCACTTACTCAAATTCAGATAAACAGTATTTGTGTTTCCACTATCGTTGTTATACTGCAATTTGTAATTTGACTCAATAGGAACAAGCCCTTTTTTAGAAGGTAGTTTGTAATATTTAAATTCAGCATTTTCTTTTGGATTTATACTAAAGTATTCAATCGGCTTAACATCATTAACTATAACCCTATGAACTATTCCGTTCTCTATTGATAAAACACAATCAAGATATTCTGTTTCTGACTTTTTATATTTTCCTTTTATTTCCATTTCTACCACATTCCCCTTATTCCAAATGTTTTACAACGGTTTTGTGTATGAAATGTTGCGGTTTTGTGTGCGAGGATTTTCCGAAGGAAAATCAGATGTACGCAAAAATGCAACGACCTTCTGTTTGGACTAAAATAAGCAATTTTTTATACACAGTGTTAGCATTTCGTTGTTTTATTCCGCTTAATATATTTTCGGTTTTAGTTGTTTGAAATTCTTTTTTTATTTTCTGCGTTTGAGTGAATTCAGACATTTTTCAATTCCGCAAACTTGCTAAAATTCCGTTTGAGTGATTATTCCGAAAGTTGCTTTTCGCGTTCAGTTCGGTTTTTATTAAATCCTCAATTCCGCTTGAGTGAGAAAATTCCGTTACAATTTTCAGTCGCATTTTATTCAGCATTTGGTTTTTCAATTCAGATTTTCATTCCGTAAGCTTGCTCAAATTCCGTAGAGTTTTTTATTCAGAGTTAGAGTGATAAAATCAGATGTTTTTTTCTATTAAAATTTTGATTTATTTTTCAAATTTCCGTTTGGAACTCTGCTTTTCCGCAATGAATGCTAACGTTTGGTATATGGTTTGTTGCGTGGTTAAGCACGTAATTTAGTAAATAATAACCGAATAGAAAATCCGCGAGGATTTTCGTAAGTAGGCTAGAACTAGCAATAAATTATATACGGTGTTGTGCGTTGGCTGTGTGTCCTGCGTTTCCAAGGGTACAAATATAGATTAAGTTCTTTGAAAT
>CAYRVY010000242.1:0-4119 GCA_964427695.1 uncultured Flavobacteriaceae bacterium | reverse complement strand
ACCGTTAAATTTATGGGAACACCAAGTGAAGAAAAATATTTTGGAAAAATATGGATGGTAAATGCAAGACTTTGGGACGATGTAGATGTAAATATTAGTTGGCATCCTTCGGCTTCAATTGAGGCAGATGTGCAAAGCTCACTGGCACTAGTAGATTTTAAAATAGAATTTTTTGGTCAGGCTGCACATGCCTCTTCCGACCCTTGGAATGGTAGATCTGCTTCTGATGCTTTAGAATTATATACAACAGGAATTAACTATTACAGAGAGCATGTTAAACCAACGGTTAGAATGCACTATCATATTCAAGATGCTGGACAAGTTGTAAATGTGGTTCCAGATTACTCAAGATTATGGATGCGTGTACGTGACACAAAACGATCGGGAATGATGCCAGTTTACGAACGTACTATGGAGATGGTAAAAGGTGCTGCAATTATGGCAAATGTAGATTATAAAATATCGCTTATCTCTGGGATATACGAAGTGCTTGTTAATCGTGAAGGTGGGAAGATTATGCAAGCTAACCTTGAGCTACTTGGACCAATAGAATATACAGATGAAGAAATAGCATTTGGTAAAAAGATACAAGAAGTTACAGGAAAGGAACAAGTAGGTATGGATAGTAAAATTAAACCGCTTGAAGACACTAAAGAACATCCCGGAGGAGGCTCGACAGATGTTGGTGATGTAAGTTGGAATGTAGCAAACATAAATCTTAGCGTGACTACAGCACCAAAAGACACACCTTGGCATTCTTGGGCAGTTGTAGCTTGTGGTGGTATGAGCATTGGTCATAAAGGTTTGATATATGCTTCTAAAGCCATGGCAATGACTATGGTAGATTTGTTTGAAAACCCTGAGCTTGTAGAAAAAGTAAAAGCCGAATATAAAGAGCGCAAAGGTAACGAGGTTTATAAAGCTATTATTCCTGAAGGTCCTCCTCCAATTAACGGGAATTAAAAACCTAAAATAACTATTGAAAGATTCATACAAAAGTAAACCTACTGTCATGTCGAGCGCAGTCGAGACATCTCATAATGAGATTTGGCTACGCCGAACCTTCGGTTTCTCATTTAGAGATGACAAAAAATTAAGACTATGATAAAGGTTTTTAGGAAAAGCGCACCTAAACCCTCTCAATCTTGGCTCCAATAGCACGTAAGCGTTCATCAATACGCTCGTAACCACGATCTATTTGCTCAATATTATGTATGGTAGATGTGCCTTTTGCAGATAGTGCAGCGATAAGCAAAGAAATTCCAGCTCTAATATCTGGCGAGGTCATTGTTGTAGCCTTTAAATCAGACTTAAAATCATAGCCAATTACTGTCGCTCGATGTGGATCGCACAAAATAATTTTTGCTCCCATGTCAATTAATTTATCAACAAAAAACAAACGACTTTCAAACATTTTTTGATGCACTAGCACTTCGCCTTTTGCTTGTGTAGCGATTACTAAAATAACGCTCAATAAATCTGGAGTAAAACCAGGCCAAGGCGCATCTGATACAGTAAGTATAGAGCCATCAATATAGTTTTGTATTTCGTAACCGTTAATATGTTCTGGTATAAAAATATCGTTACTTCGACGTTCTATTGTAATACCTAACTTTTTGAACACATCTGGAATTTGCCCTAAATCGTCCCAACTTACATTTTTAATAGTAAGTGCGCTTTTTGTCATTGCAGCTAAACCTATCCAGCTGCCAATTTCAACCATATCTGGAAGCATCGTATGTTCAGTTCCTTTTAATGATGTAACACCATCGATAGATAACATATTAGAGCCTATTCCAGATATCTTTGCTCCCATTCGGTTAAGCATTTTACAAAGTTGTTGTAAATAAGGTTCACAAGCTGCATTGTATATTGTTGTAGTTCCTTTGGCTAAAACTGCTGCCATTACAATGTTGGCTGTTCCTGTAACCGAAGCTTCATCTAGTAACATGTAAGCTCCTGTGAGTTTTTTGGCTTCAACTCCGTAGAAATAATCTTCTTTATTATATCTAAAAGTTGCTCCTAACTTTATAAATCCTTCAAAGTGTGTATCTAAACGACGACGACCAATTTTATCTCCTCCTGGTTTTGGAATATATCCTTTACCAAAACGTGTTAATAATGGTCCAACAATCATAATAGAACCTCTAATACTTCGACCTTCTTCTTTAAAAGCAGAAGATTCTAAATAATTTAGATTAACGTCATCAGCTTGGAAACTATAAGAACCTTGAGACAGTTTATTGATTTTTACACCTAAATTTCTTAAAAGTATAATGAGTTTATTAACATCAATAATATCTGGAATATTATGAATGGTTACTTTTTCAGAAGTTAAAAGTACAGCACACAAAACTTGTAAAGCCTCATTTTTTGCTCCTTGTGGTTGAATCTCACCACTAAGTTTATGACCTCCTTCTATTTTAAAAATTCCCATAAGAAGAATTTAGTAACGTTTTCTATTGCGGATATTACTAGGTTTTTTACCTTTTTTAGTATTGCTACTATACTTCTTTTTAACGCGTAAAAGATTTGAAGATTCACTTAAAGGTTCTTTGCTGCTCTTTAAATCTATTTTTCCGTCTGAAAGTTCAAATAAATGCTGAAAAATTACTGAATCTTCAACCGTATCTTTATTCCAATTTAAAAAACATTTCTTCATATGATTAGCAATAGTATAAACTAAAGCTTCTTTCATTTCTCCATCTTCCCAAGTGTTGGCAACATCTATCATTGTCTTGATATTATTACCATAAAAACGATATTTAGGAAAATTTTGTGGGTATTCTAAAGGCTCTGGTCGAGCTTCTAAAACTTCTCTTGAAGGTTTAGGATATGGCGAATCGGCATCCAATTTAAAATCGGACATGATAAAAAGCTGATCCCATAATTTATGCTGAAAATCTGGCACATCGCGTAAATGTGGTTGCAAATTACCCATTACTGCAATAATGGATTTGGCCAATTTATTGCGTTCTTCTTTTGTTTCTCGCGATGTCGCATAATTAATCATTTTTTGCATATGTCTTCCATATTCTGGAATGATTAAATGCTCGCGTTCTGTATTGTACTGTAATTGATCTATCAAAATTAAAAATGTATGTGTAGAGTTATTATTTTATGAAGCTTTCAATAATTCGCAAAATACAAAAAATTTAGCAATGACTTATCACTTTTAATGTTTTTTGATGAAAGCTTTTTGGATTATACTATCTTCTTTAAATCTATAACGAAATAACATCTTCAATAGTGTTAGCTACCTCAATATATTTTGAAATTACAGAGTCAGGACTCTTCATTATTAAGTTTATGGAAATGCTAGTGTACTTTCCATTTTTAGATTTGGTTGTATGTATTACTGCTTCTGCATCGTTAAAAAGTGATTCTAGTTTTTCGATTTTACCTGCATCAGTTTTCACAATAAATTTATACAAATATTCTGAAGGCCAACTTGTAGTTTCCACTAGTTGTAATTTTAATTTTTTATAAAATACTTCAATTTTACTATTGTTACTCATAATCTCTATATATAGCCTTGCAAATATAATTTTTTTATACCGAAGCTAATAGGCAGAAGTAATAAGTTTAATGCATGTTTTTTGTTGCATGTAAAGTGATGGTTGGTAAAATATAAAACATTAAAATCCTTCTTATTTAATGCGGAATGCTGAAGACTTTTTTATTCCCTTTTAAATTACGATTTTTACAGCTAAAATATTGCTGTTTTGAAATCAAAAAAAATTGTAATAACTGGAGGGCCTGGAACTGGAAAAACGTCTATCATTGATGAGTTAGTACGTAGAGATTATTCATGTATTGAAGAAATTTCTCGTCAAATAACTCTAGACGCAAGAGCGCAAGGCATTGAGCAACTTTTTTTAACAAAGCCTTTGTTATTTAGCGAATTACTTTTAAAAGGGAGAAAAACTCAATTTAATAAAGCCGCAAATTTAAGCAAAGACCTTATTTTTTTTGATAGAGGCATTCCAGATATTTTAGCTTATATGGATTATAGCGGAGATAAATATCCTCAATTATTTAATGATTCTTGTAAAAATAACACATACGACAAAGTATTTATTTTAGCACCTTGGCAAGAGATTTATATTAGCGACAACG
>CAYRVY010000241.1:507-4125 GCA_964427695.1 uncultured Flavobacteriaceae bacterium | reverse complement strand
TGGGTCATGACCCAAGCTATTTTTTAAACTTACACAGTTTATGAGATAGTGCTAACAATATCAACAACAACCATAAAACAGGCAAACCTTCTACCCAAAAAGAACTATAATATTTGTTTATATATTGTTGAGAAAAAACCAAAAATAAAAGCGTTATACACGCTACTATAATTAAAGTTACTGTCCTTTCAGAATTAATATTATTTTTAAAAAACTCTAAAAATAAAAAACCAATTAATAATAGCACTCCTATAACTTTAGTTTTATTAATACCTATTTGCTGCGGAATTGTAGAAAGTTTCAAATAATCAAACTGCATATCTCTAATTTCGAAAGGAAACATTAATACCATTACAAACATAAAGCGTTGCAGAGCAGTAATAATAACATCAAAATTAATTTGAAAGTCATTATTTATTAAAGGAATAAAAACAGTAACTCCAACCCAAACCAAAGCAATAACATAAATTTTTATTCCACTAATACCTCTTATAGTTTGCTTTTTATCAATAAATAAACGTTTAGGTAAAAACGGAATTGCATACAAAAAAGTAACAATTCCAAATCCAGCAATGTATAGCAATGTTTTGTAACGAAGATTAAACGCATAATAACATAACCCAAAAAAACTAATAAAAGAAAATATCTGAATCCACTTTAGCCAATTGGCTAAACGTCTATGATGAAATTTTGCCAAACCAAAATACTTTACAAAATTGTAGCCTGTAATAGATGCAAAAAAAATAAAAAAAAGCACTTCCTTATCATAAGGAATATCAAACTCTAAAAGCGTAATCCAAGATAATGAAAACACAGCCAATGCCACATGAATACTACTGTTAATATAAAAATCAAGTGCTAGTTTCATAAAACGCATATTACAAAAATAGTTAATCTGCTAATAATCTATTTATCTAGTTAAAAACTTTCATTTATATGGAATAAAAACACTAAATATTTATGTAATTTTGCACATTAAAAAGTATTCTCCAATCTCGATAGCTGCTTATTGCTATTAGGACGTTAGAGAATTAAAACTTAATAAGAATGAATACAGATTCTTTCGCATTACGCCATATTGGTCCTCGAAAAAAGGATTATAATGAAATGCTTAAAACTATTGGAGTTGATACTTTAGAACAACTTATTTACGAAACAATTCCCAATAACATCAAACTAACAAAGGGCTTACATTTAGACAAGGCTATGAGTGAACAGGAATATTTAGCACATATTCAAGATTTAGCTTCAAAAAACAAAGTTTTTAAATCTTATATTGGTTTAGGATATCATCCAACAAATCTTCCTGCTGTAATACAACGAAATATTCTGGAAAACCCAGGATGGTACACAGCATATACACCATATCAAGCTGAAATCGCTCAAGGTCGACTTGAAGCACTTTTAAATTATCAGACCATGATAATTGATTTAACTGGAATGGAACTTGCCAATGCGTCTCTTTTAGATGAAAGTACTGCAGCAGCTGAAGCGATGGCCTTATTGTATGCTGTTCGTGAGAGACAACAAAAGAAAGATAATGTTGCAAAATTCTTTGTTTCAGAAGAAGTTTTACCGCAAACCTTATCGTTATTACAAACAAGAGCAATTCCTCTGGGAATAGAACTTATAGTAGGAAACCATGAGACTTTCGATTTCTCTTGTGCCTCCGCTAAAGCTTCAGGCGACATGCGGACTGAATTCTTTGGGACATTATTACAATATCCTGGGAAAACCGGACAAATTCATGACATTTCAAGTTTTATTTCCAAAGCAAACAATGCTGAAATAAAAGTTGCAGTTGCAGCAGATATTTTAAGCCTTGTAAAATTGGAAGCTCCTGGTAAATTTGGTGCAGATGTGGTTGTTGGTACAACACAACGCTTCGGAATTCCAATGGGTTATGGAGGACCTCATGCTGCTTACTTTGCAACAAAAGAAGCCTATAAAAGAAATATTCCAGGACGTATTATTGGAGTTACTAAAGATATAAACGGAAATCGAGCACTACGAATGGCGCTTCAAACTCGCGAACAACATATAAAACGCGATAAAGCAACGTCTAATATTTGTACTGCTCAAGTACTATTAGCGGTAATGGCAGGAATGTATGCCGTTTATCATGGACCAGAAGGAATAGAATATATTGCTAATAAAGTTCATAATGCAACATCTACTTTAGCCAATAGTTTAGAACAATTAGGTCTATACCAAACCAATACGTCTTATTTTGATACCATTCAAATTAAAACGGATGCTCCAAAAATTAAAGCTATTGCTGAAACCAACGAAGTTAATTTTTATTATCCAGATGCAGAAACAGTTACAATTTCTATAAATGAAACCACCTCACTTCAGGATATTAATGACATCATTTCAATTTTCGCACAAGCAACAGGAAATGATGCAAAAACAATTTCATCTATTGAAGAAAGTGATAATATCGATAAAACGGTTAAAAGAACAACTCCATTTTTAGAAAATAAAATCTTTAACACCTATCATTCTGAAACAGGTTTGATGCGTTATATTAAATCTTTAGAACGTAAAGATTTATCATTAAACCATTCTATGATTTCTTTAGGTTCTTGTACTATGAAATTGAATGCAGCTGCCGAAATGTTGCCATTAAGTTGGGTAAATTGGGGAAACATTCATCCGTTTGCGCCTAAAAGTCAAGTAAAAGGTTATCAATATGTAATGAAAAAATTAGAAGACCAGCTTACTGAAATTACTGGTTTTGCTGGTACGTCATTACAACCAAATTCTGGAGCTCAGGGTGAATTTGCTGGACTCATGATAATTAAAGCCTATCATGAATCTCGTAATGAAGAACACAGAAATATTTGTTTAATTCCTTCATCTGCACATGGTACAAATCCTGCAAGTGCAGTTATGGCTGGAATGAAAGTAGTTGTAACTAAATCTAACGACGAAGGAAATATTGATGTTAACGATTTACGAGACAAAGCTCTTTTACACAAAGACAACCTTGCAGCATTAATGGTAACTTATCCATCAACACATGGTGTATTTGAATCAGCCATAAAAGAGATTACAAAAATTATTCATGATAATGGTGGTCAAGTCTATATGGATGGAGCCAATATGAATGCACAAGTAGGATTAACCAATCCTGGTAATATTGGTGCAGATGTTTGTCACCTTAATTTACATAAAACTTTTGCTATTCCTCATGGTGGAGGTGGTCCTGGAGTTGGTCCAATTTGCGTTGCAGAACAATTAGTACCCTTTCTGCCAGGAAATCCTGTCGTTAAAGTTGGTGGAGAAAAAGCAATAACAGCAATTTCGGCTGCTCCTTATGGTTCGGCATTAGTTTGCTTAATTTCTTATGGTTATATCTGTATGCTTGGTGCTGAAGGCTTAACTCAATCCACAAAAATTGCCATATTAAATGCAAATTATATTAAAGAACGTTTACAAGGTCATTTTGACACCTTATATTCGGGAGAACAAGGTCGTGCAGCACATGAAATGATTGTAGATTGCAGACCATTTAAAGAAAGTGGCATTGAAGTAAGTGATATTGCAAAACGACTAATGGACTATGGCTTTCATGCACCAACAGTATCCTTTCCAGTTGCAGGAACACTAATG
>CAYRVY010000241.1:0-481 GCA_964427695.1 uncultured Flavobacteriaceae bacterium | reverse complement strand
CGAAAATAAAGCAGAATTAGACCGTTTTTGTGATGCTATGATTTCTATCAGAAAAGAAATTGAAAACGCTTCAAAAGAAGAGCCTAATAATGTACTAAAAAATTCGCCACATACTTTAGCTATGCTTACAGCAAACGATTGGAATTTCCCTTATACCAGAGAAGAGGCAGCATTCCCATTAGATTATGTTCAAGATAATAAATTCTGGCCAAGTGTAAGACGTGTAGACGATGCCTATGGAGATAGAAACCTAATCTGTTCTTGTGCTCCTATTGAGGATTTTATGGAAGTATAATTAAGTTTGAACATCGTAAAATGGAACAAAATCAAATTTGCTTTCAATTATTAGCAACTATATTCGTTACTTTGCAAATAATTGTAGCTAAATATTCTTTTTATGAATGTTAATATTACTGGTACAGGAAGCTATATTCCTGATGTTATTGAAAAAAACGAAGATTTCCATCAACATAATTTTTTA
>CAYRVY010000240.1:0-4127 GCA_964427695.1 uncultured Flavobacteriaceae bacterium | reverse complement strand
GATAGCAACTCTAAAGTTGCTTGTGAAACACTTGTAACTACTGGACAAGTTGTGCTTGCTGGTGAGGTAAAATCCAATACCTATTTAGATGTTCAAAAAATTGCCAGAGACACTATAAATGCTATAGGTTATACTAAAAGCGAATATATGTTTGATGGTAATTCTTGTGGTGTTTTTTCTGCAATTCATGAACAGTCGGATGATATTAATCGTGGTGTAGATAGAGACAGTAAAGAACAACAAGGTGCTGGAGACCAAGGCATGATGTTTGGTTATGCAACACGCGAAACCGAAAACTATATGCCTTTAGCTTTAGATTTGGCACATCGTATTTTAATTGAATTGGCTGCTTTACGTAGAGAAAATAAAGACATTACATATTTAAGACCAGATTCTAAAAGTCAAGTAACTATTGAGTATAGTGATGATAACATACCTCAACGCATAGAGGCAATTGTTGTTTCTACGCAGCATGACGATTTTGATGAGGATGAAACTATGTTGGCTAAAATCAGAAAAGATATCGTAGAGATTTTAATTCCAAGAGTAGTTGCTAAACTTCCAGATGCTATAAAAAGGTTATTTACTGATAATATTGAGTATCACATCAACCCAACTGGTAAATTTGTAATTGGTGGACCACATGGAGACACAGGATTAACCGGACGAAAAATTATAGTAGATACTTATGGTGGAAAAGGTGCTCATGGTGGTGGTGCTTTTTCCGGGAAAGATCCAAGTAAGGTAGATAGAAGTGCAGCTTATGCAACACGGCATATTGCAAAAAATTTAGTAGCTGCTGGTGTTGGTGATGAAATTTTAGTGCAAGTAAGTTATGCTATTGGTGTTGTTGAGCCTATGGGAATTTTTGTAGATACTTATGGCACCTGTTCGTTTAATATGACTGATGGCGAAATTGCAGAAAAGGTATCGCTAATCTTCGATATGCGACCAGCTTCTATAGAAGAGCGTTTAAAACTACGTCAGCCAATGTATTTAGAAACTGCTGCTTATGGACATATGGGACGACAAAATGAAGTAGTTACCAAAACATTTACCCAACCCAATGGAGACACTAAAACACTTGAAGTTGAGCTCTTTACCTGGGAAAAATTAGATTATGTAGATAAAGTGAAAGAAGTATTTGGATTATAAAACACTTAACAGTTAAAACATTTTAAACCTCATAACCAATATGTTATGAGGTTTTTTTATTTGTACTAAGTATTGACTTTGTAAGAAAAAACAGCTACCTTCGTTTAATCACGCTTTAGCGTGACTAATAAGAATTAAAACTCTGATTAGATTAATATTAGAGTTCATGTGCAAACTGAAAACCTAAACAATAATATCAAATGAAATAACAAAAATGGAAGAAGACAAAAGACAACACTTAGAGTTTATCCAAAATGTTATTACTCGGATGAATGCGAATTCATTTCAAATAAAAGGATTAGCAATTACATTAGTAACTGCTCTTATGGCAATCTATGCTTCAACAAAAAATGTGACTTTCATATTTGTAGGGATACTACCATTGTTACTTTTTTGGTTTCTTGACAGTTATTATTTGCAACAAGAAAGGAAGTTTAGGGGAATCTATAATGACGTTACAGGTTTGAAAGAAAAAATTAAAATTAGACCTTATGAAATGCCTATTCAGAAGTACACAAAGGAATTAGACAAGCAATTTTCTTATTGGAATGTATTCTTTTCTCCAACAATTAAATGGTTGTATTTATCAGTTATTCTCATTCTAATATCAATCGGACTACTACTTACATATAAAGATTGTTTATTTAATTAAAAGATAAAATTATGGCAGAAAAAAGACAAGTATTTTACAGTTTTCATTTTAAAAATGATGTTTTGCGTGTCTCTCAAATAAGAAGTATTGGAGCATTAGAAGATAATAAGTCCGTATCTGCAAATGATTGGGAGGAAGTTAAGAAAAAGGGAGATGCAGGGATTAAGAAATGGATTAACGATAACATGAACTACCGTAGTTGCGTTATTGTGATGATTGGAGAAGATACTTCAAAAAGAAAGTGGGTTAAACACGAAATTGAAAAAGCATGGAATGATGAAAGAGGTGTTTTAGGCATCTATATTCATAACATAAAGTGCCCAAATAATGGTAAAAGTAGTCAAGGAACTAATCCATTTGATAGTTTTACTTTGGATAACGGAAAGAAGAAACTTTCAAGTGTGGTAAAATGCTATAATCCTAGTTCCTCTGATGCTTATAATGACATAAGAAATAATTTAGAAGATTGGATTGAGGAAGCAATCAAAATCCGTAAGGATTATTAAACACGAAACGTGAACAAGAAGGAGCAGCAGCTTTTTACAGTCTGGTTTGAATTGCACATTAATTGCACAATAAACCATTAAAAGGTAAAAGAAATGAAGAAAGAAACCGTTAAATATTTAACAAACGATTTTGAATCGTATGCCAACAAAGCCGAAGACGGCATAGAATTTTGGTTTGCCCGGGATGTACAGCACCTGCTGGAATATACTGAGTGGCGAAATTTTACCAAAGTAATCAATAAAGCCAAAACAGCTTGTGAAACTACTGGTCACGGTATTCCAGACCATTTTGTTGGCATCAACAAAATGGTTCAAATTGGTTCAGAAACCGAGCGTGAAATTGAGGATATTATGCTTACTCGTTTTGCGTGTTATTTAATTGCTCAAAACGGAGACCCTAAAAAAGAAGCCATAGCATTTGCACAAAACTACTTTGCCGTTCAAACCCGAAAGTTTGAAATAATTGAGCAAAGAATAAAAGACTGGGAGCGGCTTATTGCTCGACAAAAATTAACATTATCTGAAAAAGAACTTTCTGAATTAATTTTTGAACGTACCGGAAACGATAGGAATTTTGGAATAATCCGAAGTAAAGGCGATCAGGCTTTATTTGGTTTCACAACCAAGCATATGAAAACCAAATTAGGAATTAATCCTAGCCGTCCTTTAGCCGATTTTTTACCTATAATTACCATAAAAGCCAAAGATTTCGCTTCTGAAATTACGATTTTCAATGTAAAAGATAAAGACATTAAGAGTGGTCAACAGATTTCTTGGGAACATATCAGAAACAACAAAGGCGTTAGAAAACTATTACTCGACAGAGGTATTAAGCCGGAAGAACTTCCTGCCGAAGAAGATGTTAAAAAATTGGAACGAAGAGTAAAATCTGAAGATAAAAAATTCTTCAAGAATCCTGAAAAGCTAAATCCAAATGAGGATAAAAAAGATTAAAATAAGAAATTACAAAGCCTTTTACGATAAACACGAAATAACGACATAAATTCAAGGAGCATTGACAACAATTGCAACTCTAAAATAAGGAACTAAATGTATAAGCCAAAGCTTTAAACGAAATCTTAAAAATAGCCTTCTTATTAAAGAAGGCTATTTTATGATAAGGCTACAACTATAATCCTCCTTCTCTGTTTGCCGATCTTTGTTTAGGCCAAGTTTGTTGTTTTCCTGTTCTTTTGCTTACTGGTAATATACTTTTTTCTGTGGAAGTTCTATTTGGATCTTCGGATGCCATATACGCTAATATTGCTGTTAAAATTGCATTGTTTCGTACATCATCAAAAACTATTTTATCGTAAGTGTCAAGATTTGTATGCCATGTATAATTCCAATACGACCAATTTAAAGAACTTAATCTAAATCCTAATGCATCAGCAGCTATAAAAGAAGCATGGTCTGATCCACCACCACTTGGTGAGCCTGGAAAAACAGTCTCAATATGTTGTGTAATTTCTTTTGGTACTGCACTAAGCCATCGTTTTAAGAACTCGTAAGAATGTAAAAATCCTGAACCATCAATATTAATAACTCTACCTGTTCCATTATCCTGATTAAAGACAGCTTGAATATTTTTTACAATACCTGGATTATCTTCTACAAATGCTCTAGAGCCATTTAAACCTTGTTCTTCACTTCCCCAATGTCCTACTAAAATAGTACGTTTTGGATTTGGATATATTTTCTTTAAGATACGCATCGCTTCCATCATAATAATTGTTCCTGTTCCATTATCGGTTGCTCCAGTGGCTCCATCCCAAGAATCGAAATGTGCCGAAAGAATAACATACTCATCTGGT
>CAYRVY010000239.1:0-4127 GCA_964427695.1 uncultured Flavobacteriaceae bacterium | reverse complement strand
AATTTAATTAAAGCCGATATTTGGGCTAAAGTTATTTGGGGAGATATTGGCAGACCAGATATTTTGGCAAAAGACTTAAAAGAAGATTATAATATAGACTTAAAAGATTTACTGAATGTACGTACGTTTTTAGACCACAATCGCATTTGGGAATTCCCTAAAAAGAAAACAAATCGAGTAAGTACTTCTACTGGAGCTTATGCATATCAAGGAAAATGGATTAGCAATAATTTAGTTGAAGATTCGCTGTTAGAACATTTCCAGAAATGGAAACCTTATATAGAACAATTTGGATTACTAATTATAGAATTGCATACCATTAATCCAAAACTCACTTCTAAAAATATAGGCATTACTCCAGCAACAGCTTACGATGCAACACATGGTTTTTCCGACCAATATATTTTAGAAGTTGATGTTTTTAATGCCGTAGCAAAAGAGGCTGGTTTGTATCCAGACCCAAACTATTATGCCATATTCCCAAATAATGAATTAGCCACAGTTAGTGTGAATTTACTTAAAGGAAATATTCATGAATAGAATTTTATTCACACAGAAAAATAATTATATGGAAGTTACATCTTAACTCACAATAACTATCAGGATGAAAAACAATAAAAACAAACAAATAAAACTAAATAATTAAAACTAAATACAAATGAAAAACAATTTACCAAATTTAGCATTAGCCCTTTTAAGAATAGGTGCTTCAGTTATGTTGTTAACGCATGGAATTCCAAAAATTGAACGCTTATTTGCAGAAACAATTTCGTTTCCGGATCCTTTAGGTATAGGAGCCCCAACCTCTTTAACTTTAGCTGTTTTTGGTGAAGTTATTGCACCACTATTTATCTTGGTTGGCTTTAGAACAAAACTTGCAGCTATTCCAGCAATGATTACCATGTTTGTGGCTGCACTTATTCATCATTCAGATGATCCTTTTAAAGACAAAGAAAAAGCATTTTTATTCGCATTAATGTTTTTAGTGATTTTTCTTGCTGGACCTGGAAAGTATTCCATTGATAAAAGATAAAATCATGGGCTTATATAAGTACCTATAGAATACAGCCTGTTTTTTTGAAGTTTTTTTATGCAAGAAGAAAATTTAGACATACTTGATGAATTAGGTAAACCTACAGGAAAAACCTGTTTAAAATCAGAAGCTCATAAAAAAGGTTATTATCACAATACAGCTCATGTATGGTTTTATACAAATGAAGGCGAAATTTTACTCCAACAACGAGCAGCAACAAAAAAGATACACCCATTACTTTGGGATGTTTCTGTTGCTGGTCATGTAGATGTTGGAGAAACTGTTGAACAAGCTGCTATTAGGGAAACGAAAGAAGAAATTGGATTAACTATTTCTGAAAATGATTTACAAAAAATTGGCGTTTTTGAGTGTTTTCAAACCTATGACAACGGCATTATCGACAACGAATTTCATCATACTTTTATTTCAGAATTAATAATAGATATTTCAGAACTCAAACCGCAAAAAGGAGAAGTTGAAGAATTAAAATTAATAAGTATTTATGATTTTTTTGAAAAATTAGAGCAAAGCAAAACTAATAATCATTTCATTTCAACTAACAAGTTGTATTATGAATTTGTAATCGAAGCAATTCTTCAAAAAATAACTTAATTTTCGGTCTTAAACATTATTTACAATGCTCAATCATCAAAAAGATAGATTCAGTCTTCAAAAAGATGTTATTTATTTGAATGCTGCTTATATGTCGCCACAACTTAAAAGCGTCGAAAAAGCTGGTATAGAAGCATTGCAAAAAAAAGGCAAACCACATACAATTTTACCAATTGATTTTTTTGAACCTGTAACCAATCTCAAAAAAGTGTATGCATCTTTAATTGGCACAAAAGAATTTAATAGAATTGCCTGTATTCCTTCTGTTTCCTACGGAATAGCAACTGTTGTAAATAATATTAAACTAAATTATGGTGATGAAATATTAGTCGTTGAAGATCAATTTCCAAGTAATTTTTATTCCTGGAAAAAACTAGCTGACACCTATAATGCTATTGTAAAAATTATAGAGAAACCAAAATCTGGAGATTACATAGCTAAACGTTGGAACGAACAGATTCTTAAAGCAATTACTTCCAAAACAAAAGTAGTCGCCATGTGCCATGTGCATTGGGCTGATGGCACGCTTTTCGATTTAAAACATATTAGAGAAAAAACAAACCTATACAGCGCTTTATTAATTATTGATGGTACACAATCGGTTGGCGCAATGCCTTTTACAATTGAAGAGTTTCAGCCTGATGCTTTAATTTGTGCCGCTTACAAATGGTTGTTAGGACCTTACTCTTTTGGGTTTGCTTATTTTGGTAGCTATTTTGATAATGGTTTACCCATTGAAGAATCTTGGTCTAACAGAAAGGATAGCGAAAATTTTGCTGGATTAACCAATTATAAGGACGATTATAAAGATGCTGCTAATCGATATTGTATGGGAGAAACCGCAAATTTTATTTCAGTTCCGATGGCAACAAAAGCTATTGAACAAATTATAGAATGGACTCCAGAAGCGATTCAAAAGTATTGTTATAAAATTTCTAAAGATGCCTTAAAAGAATTACAAAAAATGGGTTTTATTATTGAAGCTAAAAATTATAGAGGCCATCACTTGATTGGTATCAAAATTCCAGAATTCGTAGCTATTGAAAAATTAAAACAACAATTCGAGAAGAACTCTATTTTTGTGTCTATTAGAGGGAATTATATTAGAGTATCACCTCATATTTACAATACCAAAGAAGATTTTACTCAATTAGTAAATTGTATTAAAACCATAATTTAATAATATGAACCTACTCATTTCTGCTTTAGCTCCAGTTTTTGTAGTTATTATCTATATCTATATAAAAGATAAATACGAAAAAGAATCCAAACGTATTCTTGCATTTACTTTTGCATTAGGAGCTATTGTTAGCATAGTTATTACTACGATATTATATGTCTTTTTTGAGTTGTTTTTACCAATACCTGATGATTTTAGTGTGTGGCAACAACTTGTAAAAGCCTTTTTTATAGTTGCTCTTATTGAAGAATTCAGCAAATATGTTATAGTAAGGTATTATAACCAACCAAAAAAAGGATTTAACGAACCTTTTGATGGGATTATCTATGCAGTAATGGTATCGATGGGCTTTGCTGCTGTAGAAAACATTATGTATGTCTTACAAGGCGGATTAGAAGTCGCTTTATTAAGAGCATTTACAGCCATTCCTGCACATGCAACTTTTGGTATTTTAATGGGTTATTTTATGGGAAAAGCAAAATTCTCAAAACATAAAATAAAGTGGAATTTAATTGGTTTATCATCTGCCATTCTATTTCATGGTACTTACGATTTCTTTTTGTTTATAAATTTTATTCCAGGTATTTCAGTAGGAGCTTTTATATCCTTAATAATAGGGATTGTACTATCTAAAAAAGCTATAAAAGTGCATCAGGAAAATTCACATTTTAAGTAATATTTTAAATTTACTACTAAAACAAATAAGCCCTTATAAAAGCAAGATAATTATCTCACTTAAAAATTATAATTTAAATAAAACTCCAAACTCAATATTTGCAGTATTATGCCCATGATTTGGGCTTTTAAAATCGAAGTTAGATGTATGCCTGATTGAATACTTTATATCCAATTGAACTTTATCAATTATATACGAAGTGCCAAAAGCTAAAATATCAGAAAAAGCAAATCCTTTAGCCAATCTTTCAGTAGACTTATTAGAAATCATCGGTCCAACACTAGCTAAATTATATACACTAAAATTTTTAATAATCTTATACCTTATTAATAATCCTAAATTTAAAACGTACTCTTTAATCTCTCTTTTCTGGGTAAACAATTCTCTTAACTCTAAAAAATTGTCTCCAATACTAGGCTTAATAAAATATTTATTTATAAGTTGATGTTTAGCAATATTAAAACTTGGTTCTATATTAACTTCATAAGACCACTTCCCTTTTTCTTTTAATAAGTAATTAATTTTTATTGTATAATAAGAAATACTATGGTCATAATCTTTGGAATTAAAAGGATAAGTATTTTCTGTTCCATAACCAAGAGCAAATCCAAATTTTAATTTCTCTT
>CAYRVY010000238.1:0-4195 GCA_964427695.1 uncultured Flavobacteriaceae bacterium | reverse complement strand
GTGTGCCATAATAACATATAGCAAGAGAAAAATAAAAAAGACCTCACAGGTTTTCTTTGTCCATCGAAGCTTTATCAAAATTGGAAAAACCTGTAAGGTCTGCAAACACAGTAGAGTTAAATTAACTTGAATTACTTTCAATTACAGTATTGTGTTTTATATTATTCTTTCATCAATTTCATGTTCTTCAAACACCTCATAATCAGATGTAATCAGCAAAATTTTATTACCATTACATGAAATAATATAATTTGGTCGACAATTTTTATATCTAAACAATAAAGCATAAATACCTTTATAAAATCCATTATCAGAAGTCTGTCTCAATACATAGTTTGAGCAACTTTCTTTAAACAAGCATCTACCTCGAAATTTCTTTGGAAAGAATGCCTGATATATTTTAATTAATATTATTAAAAAATGTTTCACTCAATCTTTTTTTTCAAATACAACAAAACCTACGTGAATTATTGTATCAGGAGTAGCTCCAAATCCAAAACATCCTGCCGAACCTGGTTTTAATTTATCGGAATATTGATGATTAACGTATTTGTATCCATTAACAGATTCTATATCAATTATACTTTGCAATTCGCTTGATACATTTTTAGAAAGATGAAAAGGGACTACTTTATAAGCCATAATTAATAGAGTTATATTTTGCCTACTCCAAAATTTAGTTAGTTTTTCGGCTTGTTCCCAACAATATGAATGATACATTTCATTCTTTCATTACTCTAAAAAAAAGAAATAAAAAACCACTATTCAAAAAATAGTGGTAAAGGGTGTTTTCTTAGTGATAATCACTAAAATATTAATGTTGTTAGGATTGATATAAGTGTTTAATCCGCTTATTAAATTCTTTCCTGTAGGTGTCTTTAATGGTTAATTCTTGTTTCATAATAGATAGCCTCGAACCATTAATGCGACCACCTAACATTTCTGCCGAGATGTTAACAATATAACTTTCGTTTATCCTAACAAAATAATGAGGTAATTCTCGAAGTACATCTTTTAATGATTTTTTTAAAAAATAATATTCTCCTATTTTGGTTAAAAACCATAAATAATTTGCTCTTAATTTTTCAGGTTCATTGTTCTGATTCATAAATGGTTTAACCGTAAAAAACGCAATATCTTTATATTTAACAGGTTCACGTGTTACACCACTATTACTATACTTTTTTACATCATCTAGATAGCCTACAAGACCAATTATTCCCTCTTTGGTAAATGAAGCATCTTTTGTTTCATTTCTTTTCAAAACCGTTTTAATAGCGCGTAAAACTTCTTTTGGGTCTAATCTGGGTTTTGTTTTTACAATAAATTGTTCGTGATGCGTATTGAGCCCTTCATAAAAAGTTTGGTCATCATCAAAACCAGTAATATAAATAAACGGGATATGATATTCATTATGCAGTTGTTTTCCTAAGTCAATGCCTGTTTGCTTTCCTTCAAGGTCAATATCCAATAATACAATATCTGGTCGTTTTGTATTAATACGTCCAATGGCTTCTGCTACACTTGGTGTATATTCATCGACTGAATAGTTTTCTTTTTGCAATACTTTACACAAGCGTTTATACAATAGAGCTTCGTCTTCTACAATAAGGATATGTGCTTTGTTCATGATTTTAGATTTATGATTTTAGAATTTAGATTTATACCTTCTAAGATATAAGTTCTACTTTCTAATATTAATTTTCTTGTTCATTGCTTTTAAAGTACTTACAAATATAGCTGTTAATTCGTTGGCTTCTTTTATGAGTATATCAAGAGTTACATTTTTTATCCATTTTTTTGATTTGATTATTTCTAACCAAAATAATGTCTCATCGGCTTCTTGCCCTTTTTGCTGCTCGGTAATTAGCACCAACTGATGTAGCACTTTTTATGAGTTGATATGAAATAACATTTGTAGCCTTATTAGTTGGTAATAACTCAACTAAATTAATTACATCTATAGAGAAATTGAATGTTCGCTCATTTAAATCCATATTTTTGATTTAATAAGTTCTAAAATCTACTTTCTAACTTCTAACTTCTACTTTCTAACTTCTACTTTCTAACTTCTACTTTCTAACTTCTACTTTCTAACTTCTACTTTCTAACTTCTAACTTCTACTTTCTAACTTCTACCCTTTCGGAAATTCAATATTTAAGTTTACTCCATTTAACCCATCTAATAAAAAAGTGCCTTTTAATTGTTTGCTCAATAATTTCATAACGTCAACACCAAAAGAATCTAATTTTGATATGTCAAAATCTTTTGGAAGACCTTTCCCGTTATCCGAAAGTATTAATAAAAAGGTTTTTGCTTTTTCTTTGATAGTTATAGAAATAATCCCTTTTGCATTATCATCAAAGGCGTATTTAAATGAGTTGGTTAAAAACTCATTAATAATAAGCCCAACAGGAAAAGATTTATCTACTTTAAGTTGTAATGAATCCTGAATATCTTGTTTAATGAATATGTTGTCTTTTGCGAATGACTGTTGCACGTTTTTTGCTAATTTCTCGACGTATTTTTTTAACTTTAAATTAGTAATATCAGTATTCAAATAAAGCTGACTATGTACTTCATTAATACTGTCAATACGGTTTTGAAGTTCGGTTAGTTTAGTTTTAAATTTCTCGTTGTCAAATTCGTCTTTAATATCATCAATAAGTGCATCAATAATGGCAAGATTGTTTTTTACTCGATGGTGCAAATCTTTCTGTAGGTTTTCAATAAGCGTTTTTTGTTTTTTATTACGCCTGTAATAAAACATAAAAATACCAAGTGTTATAAGTGATGTAACTAACCCAATCCCAAAATACCATTTGCGTTTATTCTCTTTTTCAAGTTGTAATTCTTGTTCAACATTATTAGCTTTTAGTTGTAGGTTTTCTTTTTCTTTTTCTTTTGTTTTAAATATAACACCTGCATATTTATTCTGGTTTAAGGATTTAGCTGTATTAATACTATCATTCAAGTAAACATATTCAGCAGTTTCTTTTTTTGTAGGTTTTAATAATATTATATAGGAAAGTGCTTCAAGTTGTGCATCTGGACTATTAATTTTTTTTGCAACAAAAAAGGCATTCCTAGAGTAATTTAGGGCTTTTTTAGAATTTTTTTTAAAGTAGTAGTTTACAAGATGAATATATGATGCAAATTGTCCTGAATAATCTTTGAGATGTTTTCTAGTTTTAAGAGCTTCTTTCATTAATGAAAGTCCTTTGTTACCATGCCATTCAAAAAGAGTAAATCCTAAATTATCTTTTAATCTAGCAATAGTCTTTGAGTTATTAATGTTGATAGAATCTTTTAAGGCTTGATAAAAGACCGAAACTGCTTTTTCATAGTTGTGCTGTTTTCTGTAATTGTTTCCCAAATTATTTAGCACTATTGCCTTTTTTATTGGTGAAGATGTTATCTTAATGAGTTTTTCATAAACCTCTTGAGCATTTTTATAATCTTTACTATTTGAAAAAGAGATACTTAATGCATTGTATAATTGATATGTTATAGCAGTATTATTATTTGCATAATTTAACCCTTTTACTGCCGATGTTTGCGCTCCATAAAAATCTCCTAATTCATTTTGTATGTTAGCAACATTAATCAACATATTAGATACGCTTAAGCTGTCTTTACTTTTAATTGCAAATTGAATCCCTATATTGTAAGATTTGAAAGCTTCTAAATTTTTGAGCAACTTCTTCTCATAGAAACCTTTTCTAAAATAACCTTTGACCAATAACGAAGTGTCTTTATTTGATTTACCATATTCTATAACTTTTTTAGAATATACAAGTGCACTATCTAACTGCTTTTGCTTTGACTTTAATTTACATAGTAATAAATATGCTTTAGGTAATAAGCTATCAACATTTTTCAATTTTAATAACGTTAGAAATTTGTGTGCAGACTCAACACGCTCTTTTATATCTAAACCAGAATCATTACTCCTTTTGTAATAAACCAAAATAGTGTTTTGTTTATTTTCTTCTTGCCTAACACAAGCATTTGTTTCATTCAAAGAATAAAAAAAAATAAGAACCAAAAAAAAGGAGGTAGTCTTCATACTGTTAAACAACCTCCTAATTTACAAATTCTAACTGTATTAACCATTAATTCCGTCAGGATCTACATCTGGATCTACATCTGGATTCTCTTCTTCACCAACTGTCAATTGTAATTCAGTATCAT
>CAYRVY010000237.1:0-4220 GCA_964427695.1 uncultured Flavobacteriaceae bacterium | reverse complement strand
GCAGTTATTGAAAATGTACCAATATATCCAGGTTGCGAAAGTCTTTTAACAAATGCAGAACGTAGAAGATGTATGTCAGATAGTATTAATAAAAATATTCAAAAGAGTTTCAATACAGATTTAGCAGCAGATTTAGGATTAAAAGGAAGACAACGTATAAATGTCATTTTTAAAATTGATGAAAATGGCAATATTATAGCAATTCGCTCCAGAGCAGCACATCCAAGATTAGAAAAAGAAGCTATACGTGTTATTGGTTTACTGCCAAAGATGATTCCAGGAACTCAAAGTGGAGAAAATGTTATTGTACCATATTCGTTACCAATAATTTTTCAGGTAGCAGATAAAAAAGATTAATTAGTGAAGAAATTAATTATAATCATTTTATCAATATTAGTTTTAAAAGCCGAAGCACAGTCTTCGGCTTTGCAACTTGGTGATAGTTTGTATGTAAACGGAAACTATACCAAAGCTATAGAAGCCTATAAGCAATTTGAAAATCGATCAAAAGTTTATGACAAAATTGCCAAAGCATACATGGCTTTAGGTAATTACGATGAAGCTATTTTAAACTACCAAAAAAGCATAGACTCAAATCCAGATAATGCCTTAACAAAATATGAATATGCGAAACTATTGTCTAAAACAAAAAATTACAAAGAAGCTTCAGACGAGTTTTACAAATTAATAGACATCGATTATAAAAACCCAAATTATCATTATGAGTTAGGTTTGGTGTTAGAGCATTTAAAAGATTCGACAGCACAAAACAGATTTTTTAGTGCGTTTCAGTTAGATAGTACACATCAAAAAGCCATTTTTAGAATAGCGAAGTTTCATGTTAAAAAACGAAAATATAAAATCGCAAATTATTACATAGATATTGGCTTAAAAACCTATGCCAGAAATAAAGAATTAATAAACCTTAAAGCACAAAACTATTATTTAAAAAAAGACTATGATAAAGCAGTAATATGGTTTGAAAAACTTATTACTTTAAATGAATCGCCGCAGTTTATTCATGAAAAATTGAGCTTTAGTTATGCGCAACTTTACGAATACGAGAAAGCTATTGAGCATGGTGAATTAGCATTAATATTAGATCCGAAGAATGCTGCAAATCTTTATACTCAAGGGCAATTATATGAGCGTTTACAGGATTTTGAAACTGCTGAAAAATACATTCTTCAATCCTTATCAATTCTAGATGTGCCTTTAGATAAAGAGTATATAAAACTTGCAACTTTTTACAATCATCAAAAAAAATATAAAGAAGGCATTGACGCTTTACAACGAGCAGTTGATGAAGACCCGACTAATCATCAAGCACAATTCTTTTTAGTATATACAAAGGATAGGTATTATAAAGATATAGACACTAAAATTAAATTGTATGAAAACTTTCTTGATAAATACCCAAAGAGTATGTTTAAAGGTGTTGCAGAAAAACGTATTGCCGAATTAAAAGAAGAGAAATTTTTGAAAGAGGATTAATTCCAAAAAAATCGTACTTTTCACTTTCAGTTTTAATTAATGAAGTACCTAACAATTCTTTTCCTCATACTATGTGTTTCTTCTTGCGATTATTTCGATAGGAAAAAAGTATATTCCGAAGATATTTTAAAGAAAGATCTACAAACCTTCAACTGGAATGAAGTTGATGAATATCCTACATTTGCTGTTTGCGACTCATCTTCTACAAAAGCACAACGCAAGTACTGTTTTGAAACTACATTATCTTCTCATATTATATCTCAACTCGACATAGAAAAAATTGTGGTTACTAAAGATATTAATGATACCATTACAATTAGGTTTCAAATTTCAGAAACAGGAGAATTAAGTGTTATCGATATTAAAATCAGTGATTTAATTAAAGCGCAAATCCCTAAAATAGATACATTATTAATAGAAAGTTTAAAAGGTCTTCCGAAAATATTTCCAGCGATTAAAAGAAGTCAACAGGTTAAAACCGAGTTTAAATTGCCAATTGTTATAAATGTAAAATAAAGAAGCTAATTATAATTTAAACGTATATCCTAAAGAAATATTGGTCGAAAAATTACCTTTATTATCTAAAAATAAAGCAAAACAAATAGTTCGTTAAAAGTCAATATTTTCAGCAAATGGGTTGTTGAAGAATGTGCATTAATTCATTATTTTTTGAAAGATCTTCCCTTCCATTTAAAACCAAAAAAAACAGAATTTACTGCAATATAAACACTAAAAACGGGATATATAAAACTACTTAAAGTATAAAATTTAAATAAAAATCTTTGATTAAAAAACCGAATAGATTTGTGTATTAGCAATAGATCAAAAGAGAATTTTAAAGCAAAAATTAGGATTAAAAGCTCAAATCTTAAAATGCTAGCTATAACAAGTAAGCTAACACTAATTATTAAAGCATTCATTAACAAAACGATAAGACCAACCACTTTTCCAAATGTATTGCTATAAGACGTTGTTTTAGCAGCCCAACGCAAACGTTGCTGAATCAAATCGTTTAAAGCAGGTTGAGGTTTTGTGAAAACCAACACATCTTGGGTTTTCAAGTACATCGCTTTTTTAGGATAGTTTTGTAATGCTTTCTCCATTAAAAAAATATCGTCACCACTTGCAATTTTAGTATTGCCATTAAAACCATTAAGTTTTTTAAAAAGGTCTTTTTTATATGTCAAATTTGCACCATTACATAAGAATGGCTTATTAATTCCAAATCCAGCTATGGTAGCACTTTGCAAACTCAAAAAATCGAATAATTGAAAGTACTCAAAAAAAGTGTCGCTAACAGAGTATGTTACAGGTGCAACAATCATTTCTGGTTTTTTTATTTGAATAAAGGCATCAATAGTTTTTAACCACAATTTTGATACAATACAATCAGCATCAGTTGTAATTATCCATTGGTGTTTTGCAATGTTAATTGCTGTAGTAATTGCATCTTTTTTTGGCGAATTTGAAACCCTTTTATTTGTTATAATCTCAATATTTAATGTATGATTTTGTATTTTAAAATTATTAATAATTTCAACAGAATTATCTTCAGAAGCATCATCAACTAAAAGAATTTCAAAAAAATGTTTTGGATACTCTAAATTAGAAAGCGATTGTAATAAATCTGATAGATTTTCAGCTTCATTTCTAAAAGGGATTACTATTGAAAATTTAGTTTCTTCTCTTAAGTTTAGTTTGTCAAATTCTTCAACCTTATCGAATCCAATAATAAAGATTCCAATTAAAACGAAGTAGATAATAGCAATAATAAAAACCACAAATAGCATAAGTAAATTATTCGTTATTTAATGTTGAACCTATAGATTTATCATAATCAAAATTTAAAACATAATAACCGCCAAAACACACTTGGTAATACAAAATTAAGCATCCACATTAATGTTACAATACTTAAAATTGTTAAGGCATTAATGCCAATATAGCTAAATAAATATAACCCAATACTTCCTTTAACAACAACATCAAACACAAAAATTGTTGGAATAACTGAAGATAATAAATACATTGTTGTAATTACAATCATTGCATTAAAATAAGATACATCTACTGCAAAAAGAGTTAATAAATAATAAAACTGAAACGAAAAAACAAAATATCTGATAACTGCAAATGCAACATTTTTATAATGAATTTTCGTAGGAATCTTTAAAATAGATGCTTTAATGTTTTGTATTGAAAATCCTTTTATTTTAAACTTATTTTGTTTCGACACAAAAAATACAATAACAATTATAATAACAATAAGTGTTAGTAAACTAAATATTTTAATAGACGAAACATTAATTTCGTATTTAGAAATAAACAAAGAAAGACCAATAATACCAAAGAGTAACGTTGTACTCATTTGAGATATATTCCCAATTAAATTTAAAAGTAAAATACGTTTTCTGAGTGGTTTGCTAAAAAAAAGAGCTTTAGCACCATATTCGCCAATTCTATTTGGTGTAAAAAGTGAAGCAGTATGAGCAGATAGGCTTTGTTTAAGAGCTTCAAAAAATGAAATATTTTTAACAAATAACACTAAATTTTGCCATTTTAAAACTTCAAAAAACCAATTAAAACCAATTAAAATGACTAAAAAAAAGATATTTTTAGCTAAAAACAGATCGTTTTTGTTTAAAAATGCAATAAAATCATTAAAATATAGAGGCTATATTCTATAATAAGACTTAAATAAGTTGTATTTTCACTAAAACAATCTA
>CAYRVY010000236.1:0-4231 GCA_964427695.1 uncultured Flavobacteriaceae bacterium | reverse complement strand
CTTGTAAGAATTGTGAACAAGAGCATGAAGAAGGTTTTGAGTTTTGCCCACATTGCGGACAAAAAACAAACGAAGACCTTACAGTTGGTGTGCTGTTTTACAATACTATAAGCAACTATTTTTCGTTCGATGCTCGATTTTTTAAGAGTTTTATTCCTTTAATGATTAAGCCAGGTATTTTAGCTAAGCGTTTTATTGAAGGCAAACGATTGTTATATCTACATCCTGCACAGTTGTATTTATTTATTTCGGTGGTGTTTTTCTTTTTGTTTTCAATAGCTTCAAGAGATTTTATTAATAAAACCGATACTGTAATTGAAGAAGGGTTTAAAAACGAAAAGATTTTAGACACTTTAAAAACAAAAGCTATAGACTCAGCTGCTATTGCTAAAATGATTGCACCCTTAAAGAATGCTAAAATTACTGGTATGAGCAATGAAGAAGTTCAAACTTTAGATTCAATCATTACTGCAAATTCCAATATAGATAACATTCCTAATATCGATTTGGGCTTTGATTCTAAAAAATTAGATTCGCTAATTGCCATTAATGCTCCCGAAAATGAGCAGTTAAAAGCTATGGGAATGAAAGATGATGCTGGACTTTTTGCACGTCGTTTTTATAAGCAAGTATTGAAGATTTATAATCAAAGTGGGAAAGGAATTATACAGGCTTTTTTAGATAGCATTCCAATTTCAATATTTATTTTATTACCAATATTTGCATTAATTTTGAAACTGTTTTTTTGGAAAAAAGGTCGATTTGCGCACCATTTAGTATTTAGCTTTTACTATTATTCCTTTTTATTTACAGTATTTACAATCATATTATTAAGTGAGCTAATTTTTGGAATTCCAGATTGGTTAGATTGGCTGATAGTATTTTCAACATTTTTCTATTTGTTTTTTGCAATTAAGAATTTTTATGAACAAGGTTATTTTTTGAGTTTCTTTAAAACTTGTATAATTACTTTTATGTATATGATTTTTATAATGCCAATTGCTATTGGTGTTATGTTTGCTGGAGCATTTTTGTTTTATTAGTGAAACTCTATTTTGAAAATCCTGAAAGGTGCATTCAAAATAGTTAGTTGAACTAATTCCGCTGTATAGCGGAATCCATAATAAATCTTCGTTTTGTCATCCTGTCCCGATAGTTATCGGGATTGATTCAGGATCTCATTAATAAATCTTTAAATTATGAATTTAACATCAAGTGTGGAATGACAAATGATTGTAAAAACTGAACACCGCAAACTCATTACAATTTCTCCTTCAAATACATACCAGTATATGAAGCCTTATTTTTAACAAGCTCTTCTGGAGTACCTTGAAAAATTAGCGTTCCACCTTTTTCGCCACCATCTGGACCAAGATCAATAATATAATCGGCACATTTAATCAATTCTAAATTGTGTTCAATAACAATAATCGAATGTCCTTTTTCTATTAATGCATTAAAAGATTTCAATAGTTTCTTGATGTCGTGAAAATGTAATCCTGTAGTAGGTTCGTCAAAAATAAAAAGGGTTTTATCTTTTGTAATACCTTTCCCTAAAAACGATGCTAATTTAATGCGCTGCGCTTCACCACCAGAAAGCGTAGAAGAGCTTTGACCAAGCGTTACATAACCCAAACCAACATCTTGAAGAGGTTGCAATTTATTTTTAATTTTTGATTGATTATTTGCCTCAAAAAAAGCAACAGCATCATCAATAGTCATACTTAAAACATCATGAATATTTTTACCTTCAAAATTAGCTTCGAGCACTTCTTTTTTAAAACGTTTGCCTTTACAAGTTTCACATTCTAAATGCACATCTGCCATAAACTGCATTTCTATAGTTACTTGGCCTTCACCTTTACAAGTTTCACATCGTCCACCATCTACATTAAATGAGAAATGTTTGGGTTGATAATTGCGAATACCACTTATTTTTTGTCTCGAAAATAGTGCTCTAATATCATCGTATGCCTTGATATATGTAACTGGATTAGAGCGCGAAGATCGACCAATAGGATTCTGATCTACAAACTCTATATGACTAATATTACTATAATTACCATTAATTGAAGTAAATTCTCCAATGGTTTCGCCATAACCTCCAATTTCTTTGAGTAGTGCAGGATAGAGAATGTTTTTAACTAAAGTGCTTTTTCCGCTTCCTGAAACTCCAGTAACTATGGTAAGCATTCCAAGCGGAAATGTAACATCTATATTTTTTAGGTTATGCTCTCGAGCTCCAATAATATCTACATGATATCTAGAGGTTCTTCTCGTTTTAGGAACTTCTATTTTAAGTGTTCCATTTAAATATTTTGCTGTTAAAGAGTTTGAAGCTAAAATTTCTGAAAAACTTCCAGTAGCAACAACATGACCTCCAAAAGTTCCAGCTTCTGGACCTATATCTATAATTTCGTCAGCTGCAGACATGATATCTTCATCGTGTTCCACTACAATTACTGTATTACCTAAATCTCGTAATGATTTTAAAACTGCAATTAATAGTTCGGTATCACGAGGATGTAATCCAATACTTGGCTCGTCGAGAATATACATAGAACCAACAAGGCTACTGCCTAAAGAGGTTGCAAGGTTTATTCGTTGACTTTCACCACCAGAAAGTGTGTTGGATTTTCTATTAAGTGTTAAGTAATCTAAACCAACATTAGTTAAAAAAGATAAACGTGTTTGTATTTCTTTTAATAAGCGTTTTGCAATTTGTGTATCGTAATCGTTGAGTTCTAACTGCTTAAAAAAAGAAACCAATCTATGTATAGGTAATTCGACCAAATCTGTAATGGTTGCATTGCCAATTTTTATATAATTAGCCTCTTGACGTAAACGCTTCCCTTTACAAACGTTACATTTTGTTTTTCCTCTATATCGAGAAAGCATTACTCTATTCTGTATTTTATATGCTTTGCTTTCTAATTCAGTAAAGAAAGAGTTTAGTCCTTTAAAATGTGAATTACCATCCCAAATGAGTTGTTTTTGAGCATCATTTAATTCAAAGTAAGGTTTGTGAATTGGAAAATTGAACTTGTGAGAATTGTTTACGAGTTGATCACGATACCAACTCATACTTTCTCCTCTCCAAGGGAAAATAGCGTTTTCGTAAATCGATAATCCTGTATTAGGAATTACTAAATTAGTATCTATACCAATAATATCACCATAACCTTCACATTTAGCGCAGGCTCCATAAGGATTATTAAAACTGAATAAATGGATATTAGGTTCTAAAAATGAAATACCATCAAGTTCAAACTTATTGCTAAATTGTTTTAATGTATTATTTGAAAGTGTTTCAATAAAACATTCGCCTTTACCTTCAAAAAAAGCGGTTTGTATGGCATCTGATAGACGATTATAGAAATCCTCATCATCTCGAACAATGATTCTATCTACTACAAGATGGATAGATTTAATTATTTCTTTATAATTTGTTACTTCATCAATTCTAATAATACTGCCATTTAATTTAATTCGAGCATACCCTTGCTGTAGTAAAACCTTGAGTTTATCTTTTATAGTACGTCCATTTTCTAAATGAATAGGAGCGAGGAGCAATAGTTTTTCGTCTTCAGCAAAAGACTTTATATGGTTTAAAGCATCTGTAACAGTGTCTTTTTTTACTTGTTTACCAGATTTTGGAGAATATGTTTTACCTATTCTTGCGAAAAATAGTTTTAAATAATCATAAATTTCGGTAGTTGTGCCAACTGTTGAGCGTGGATTGGTAGAGTTTACTTTTTGCTCGATGGCAATAGCAGGAGCAATACCTTTAATATAATCTACTTTAGGCTTGTTTAGTCGTCCTAAAAATTGTCGTGCATAGCTCGAAAGACTTTCTACATAGCGTCTTTGCCCTTCAGCATATAAAGTGTCAAATGCTAAACTTGATTTGCCAGAACCCGATAATCCTGTAATTACTACTAACTTATTTCTTGGTATTACAACATCAATATTTTTTAGGTTATGCAATTTTGCCCCTTTTATAAGGATGTTGTGTTTAGGATTTACTTCGGAAATGTCAGTATTCATAAGTGTTTTAAAGGAAATAATTTTGCAAAGATACCACTTCTATTTAAGCAATAAAAATAGATTTAAAATCAATTTTATGTTAAAAAAGTAGATTCTTTTTGCATTTTAGGTATGATTTTTGTAATATTTAAATTTTATTAAACAACAAAAAAAAGTATTAAGCCAATAATAAACATTCCTTTTT
>CAYRVY010000235.1:0-4241 GCA_964427695.1 uncultured Flavobacteriaceae bacterium | reverse complement strand
TTACATTATGGTAGCTGTTGCTGCAAAAGATGGAGCAGAATATGAAAAGAGAAGTGCCGAAAATAATACCCTTTTAGGCGAAGAAGGTAAAGCCTTATTTGATGAGATGTTTAAACTTGTCTCTAAATTTGAAGCTTTTACCGGAGCTGTTCGTCCAGACTTAGGATATTCATCTGAGTAATAAAACAACAACCATAAAAAGGTTAACAGATTTTTAATCTGTTAACCTTTTTAAAATTAAATACTAAAACCAAAAACAATGAAAAAAACAATCTTATTATTCAGTCTTGTTATTACAATATTGGCAACTTCTTGTGTTGACAACAAAACCAACAAAGACATCGAATTGTATACCACTACTTGGGATGAAATTTTTAATAATAGAAATTTAGAGTATTACAATGAAGACAATTTCGACAAAAACATAACACTTATTATGGAGCCTGAAAATGTAGTTGGCATTGAAGCTGTTAAGGATTATTACAATAATTTCCTCGATGGGTTTTCTGATATAGAATTCACTATGAAAAATGTGTTTGGACAAAACGATAATCTTGTAAAACACTGGAATTTTAAAGGTACACATACTGGTACATTTTTTGGTATTCCTGCCACAGGAAGAACAGTAGATTTAGATGGGACAACTATCATAAAAATGAAAAACGGAAAGATTGCTCAAGAACAAGATTTCTTCGACAATATGGCGTTTATGTCACAACTAGGCTTGGTTTCAGATCCTAATAATTTAGCTGTAATACAAGGTGCTTATGACGCTTTTAGCAAAGGTGATGTTCCTTCAGTACTTGCTGCTTTAGATGCTAATGTAGTTTGGAATGAAGCTGAAGGAAATGCTTATGCAGATGGCAATCCTTATAAAGGTCCAGATGCTGTTCTTAAAGGCGTTTTTGAACGTATTGGTGCAGATTACGAATATTTTAATTTATCTGACATCAAACTACACGAGGTGTCTAACAACCAAGTGTTTGCAACTATGAGATATAATGGCAAATTAAAGAAAAATAGCGCAATCATCGATGCACAAGCAGCACACTTTTGGACACTTAAAGATGGTAAAGTAACTGCATTTCAACAGTATGTTGACACGAAGCAACTTTATGATGCTAATAACAAATAATCCCTTTATCATGAAACAATCAACACTTTTATCACTTTTAAAGTCTCAATCTTATTTAAAATTAATTGGTTGGACTTTTCTAATCGTATTTGGTGGTAAATTTGTAATAAAAGATGCACTTCCATTTTTTGGGTTTAACCCAGAAGTATTTGGTCGCTTTTTAGAATACAAATGGTCATTAATTGGTCATATTTCTGGAGGTTTATTGGCTATTACAATTGGTCCTTTTCAGTTTTGGAAAGCCTTTAGAACAAAATATATGACTACACATAGATGGTTAGGTCGTATCTATTTAATCGCCATTTTAGTTGGAGCAGTATCTTCAACGTATTTAGCTTGGACAACTGCTTTGGCAATTCATTGGACTTGGGCAATTTCGCTTCAAGGTTTAGCTTTAGCTTGGATTATCACAGCAATTATGGCTTTTAGAGCAATAATGAAAAGACGAATTCAGCAACATAAAGAATGGATGATTAAGACTTATGTAGTAACTTTTGCTTTCGTATCATTTCGTTGGTTAGATGAATTAGCCGTTACACAAGAATTAGGAACTTTTATCGAACGAGGACCAACCATAATTTGGATATCTTGGGTCTTACCTTTATTTATAACCGAAATTATTTTGCAATGGAATAAAAAATAAAAACAACCAATATGGAATTAAAAAAAACACTAATCATTGCCCTAACAATAAGTATTATTGGACTTGTAGCTTGGGAAACCTATTGGCGTTCTCAAGGATTTTTTCCAACTATTGATGATAATAAGGCTCTCTGGGCTGTACAACGTTCCAGAGTAAAAAATTTGACACCTCAAGATATAATATTTACAGGTTCTTCACGCGTACTTTTTGATATCCAATTAAACGAATGGGAAGAAGAAACTGGTAAACGACCAGTACAATTGGCTTCTGTAGGAAGTTCACCATTACCCATTTTCCATGATATTGTTAATAATACAGATTATTCTGGTACTGTTGTAGTTGGTGTAACTCCTGGTCTATTTTTTTCAACCACCTTCCCTAAGGCACAACCTTGGGAATGGCCTCAATCCCGAGTAGATTTTTTTAAGGATAGAACTTATGCACAACGACTAAATCACCAATTGTCGTTACCTCTACAAATGAATTTGGCTTTAATGTCGGCTGGTGAAGTTGAAATGGATGATAATATAGACTTAAAAGCACTTTTAAAAAGAATAAAAATTGGCAATCGGATACCAAAAGGTATGCCTCCTTTTTATGAGTTTGGTCAATTTACTTCTATTGATAGAAATATAGTAATGATGAAAAAAACTGTCACAGACACAGCATTCGCTAACACAATAAAAAAAGTTTGGATGTTTTATGGCGAAGGTGCTCCTCCTCCAGATAAAGAAGCTACTATGGCTTTCTTTTTAAAAGATGCTGAAAAATTTAAAGCAAGAGGTGGAAATTTAATTTTACTGCGATGTCCTTCAAGTGGAGGTGGTAGAATTGGGGAAGACCATGTTTTACCAAGAACTGAATACTGGGACGATCTAGTAAATAAAACAAATGTCAAAAGCTATCATTTTGAAGATTATGAGCAATTTAAAAATTTGGAATGTCCTGAATGGTCACACTTATCGGCTAAAGATGCACGATTTTTTACTTCAGAATTGGCTAAAATCATGATAGAAGACAAAGCAATTACTAACCAAAAAATCAATTAATTATGTTATTTAATTCATTAAGTTTCGTTGTGTTTTTGGTTATAGTATTAGCACTATATTATTCAAAAATCTTTAATTGGACTAATAAAAAGAGAATGCTCTTACTATCCAGTTATGTATTCTATGGCATGTGGAATCCGCCTTTAATAATATTACTTTGGATATCTACAATGGTCGATTGGACAGCTGGAAAACGCTTAGCCGTTGAAGAAAACAAAAAAAAGAGAAAGCTCTGGCTCATCTTAAGCATGTGTGTAAACCTTGGCTTTTTAGCCTTCTTTAAATATGGCGATTTCTTACTTGAGAATTTCACAGCATTAGTTAATTCTATTGGTATCGATTTTCAAGCGAGACCAATGGACATCATTTTACCAATGGGAATTTCATTTTATACCTTCCAAACCATGTCTTATACCATAGATATGTACAAGGGGAAAATTAAAAGAGCCAGAACATTTTTAGATTTTGCACTGTATGTTACCTTCTTCCCTCAATTGGTTGCTGGACCAATTGTAAGAGCAAAAGAACTAGTTACACAATTTTACGAACCAAAACGTGCAACAGTTAACCAATTTGTTTGGGGATTGTTTTTGTTAACTATTGGTTTGTTTCTAAAAGTAGTCATGGCAGACACTCTATTATCTGGAACAGCTGATGATGTATTTGGTTCAGATAAAATTTTACATGGTTTAGATGCATGGTCTGGGACATTAGCCTTTTCGGGACAAATATTTTTCGATTTTGCAGGTTACTCAACTTGTGCCATAGGTATTGCCTTAATGCTTGGCATTGTGTTACCAGATAACTTTAGGTATCCATATGCATCAATTGGTTTTTCTGAATTCTGGAAACGCTGGCATATTTCTCTCTCCAGTTGGTTAAGAGATTATTTATACATTCCTTTAGGGGGAAATCGTCATGGTATAACACGAATGTATGTTGCCTTAATGCTTACTATGCTATTAGGTGGTTTATGGCATGGAGCTGCATGGACCTTTGTAGTTTGGGGCGCATTACATGGTATCTATTTAGTTGTAGAGCGATTATTAAAGAATAAAATCAACATACAAATAAATGCATGGTATGGAATTTTACTGGCATTGCTAACCTATACACTTGTTAATTTTACTTGGGTGTTTTTTAGAGCTCGTGAGTTTTCTACAGCAAAAAATATGATTAGTTCAATGTTGTTTATAAATGGCGATGGCGAAAAAATTCTTGGCACATTCGATATTATAAAAGTGTTTACCGTAATTACAATCTTATTTATATGCCATTGGCTTATGAGAAATACATCGATGAAAGAAGTATCTCTAAATACATCTCCTTGGGTTTTAGGTGTCGTTTGGGCAATTATGTTCTTATTAATTGCAATTGCTCAAGGTAGTGGTGAGCAGTTTATATATTTTCAGTT
>CAYRVY010000234.1:0-4245 GCA_964427695.1 uncultured Flavobacteriaceae bacterium | reverse complement strand
TCTTCCCTAAAAAAAATAGCATTCATAAGTAACTTATTTGTACCATACCAAAAGGCTCTAAAGTTAGTATTGTCGGTAAATGCAACAACTTTACCATTTCCTAATTTTTTAATTTGTAAAGGCACAGTGCTTCCTAAACTATCTAAGTTTTGTTTCGAGATATAACCACTTAAAATTGGTCGTTTTGTGTATTTTATTGGGTTGTTATAGCTGATGGAATCTGCCTTCATAAAAATAGTCGTGTTTCTAAACATCGCAATTTTATTATTTTTATAACCAAAGTTTATAGGATGCGACCTGTCAATTTCAGCTTCAAAAATAGCACCTCCAATAAATTGAGCACCTCTAAAATCCCTTCGCTCTTCAAAGGTTACATTTTTAGCAAGAATGTCAACTTTTTTAAACTCTAATTTAGCAAATTCTTTAGATTTAAACCATTTTAAAGTATTTCTATATCCAATTATAGTACCTCCATTATTTACCCAAGTTTTTATTTTTTTGGTATTAGATTCGCTTAATCCAGATGTTGATGAGCTAGGAACAATAATAGTATTATATCGACTTAAATTAGAACGACCAATATTTCTAGTATCTAATTTAGTTACTGTTATATTATAACGTGTATCAAATAAATGCCATATTTCACCAGCATCATAAGATGAAATTCCATCTCCAACTATTAATGCTATTTTTGGTTTTTGTAATGCTCTAAAATTGTTGCTTCCTAAATCTATTCCTTTTTGGGTTAACCCTGTAGAGACTGCATCTATTTGTACATGACTTTCTTTAGCTAATTTGTTTAATAGTATATACAAATCTTTAGCATTTAATTTCTGATTTTGAACTGGAATTAATATCGTTCCATAATCATAAAGCTTTCCGTTTAAGTTAAATTGTTTCATTGCAACTTTGGCACGTAGGTCTTTGTTTAAGATTTTATTAAGAAGCTTTGGTGTATAGTATTCATGCCATTCCATTAAATATGCATAATTACTTTGCCCTGTTACATTACCAGTTTTAAATTGCAATTCGGTAACTTCTGCTCCTGAATTGTTTGTAGAAACACCTTCGGCATAATCTAAATTAAATGCTAATGGAAATGTCCATGCCGAAACATCGTAAAACAAGCTGTCTTTAAACGTTGTACGTTTCTCGAACATGGCATTTATTAAACGAGTATTCTTCTGATTTTTAGGCACAATGTAACTATAACCTTTCTTAAAACGTTTGCCGTTGGCTGTAAAGTCTTGTTTTATTTCGTTGAATTTTATTTGATGACGTTTTAAAATTTCGGCGAGGTGATAGGTTTTAGCCGCATCTTTTTCATCGCCAAAAACAATGCCTTTTCCGTTTTCTCTTGCTGCTTCACTTCGTGCATTTTTGAAGAAGTTATGTTGATAGTTTAAGATATCAACACGCATATTCTTTGCTGCTTCTAAAGTTGATAATGCTGCTGTAAATTGATTACGAATACCAAACGGAAACGTTAATATACCATTATCACTTTCCTGAATATGACCACGAGAACTTGCTTGTTCGAACAAAATACCAATACCTCCATTTATATCTGGAAATGTTGAGCCTTTTCCGTAATAAAAATCGTCGAAAACTTCTTCGGTGTAATATAAAGAACCAATTTTATCTAAAGCTTTTGCATGATAGTTTGCGATTTTTTTAGTCAATTTCTGATTTAATTGTGGTGTAAGAGGATGTGTTCTCGACGGAATTCCCGGCTGAAAAAAGAAGGTCGAATTAGTTCCCATTTCATGATGATCGGTTAAAATGTTTGGCAACCATTTATGGTATGTTGCAATTCTAGCACGAGATTCTGGTAATTGTACTGGTAGCCAATCCCGATTCATATCAAACCAATAATGATTTGTTCGTCCTCCTGGCCAGACTTCTCGATATTCTCTGTCGTTTGGATCTGGATTGAGATTAATACTCTTATTGGTGTTTGCCCAATATGCAAAGCGTTGTAATCCATCTGGATTTAAAGAAGGATCGAATAATATAACCACATTATCTAATAAATCGTTAATTGCTTCACCTTGAGCAGCAGCGAGATAATAAGCAACTAAAAGCGCAGAGTTTGATCCACTTGGTTCATTGCCATGAATTGAAAACCCTTGATACACAACAATTGGCATGGCTAAGGCATTTGCACTAGAACTGCTATTAGTTGCATCTATATGTTTTTCACGAATATCATCAATTCGTTGATGATTTTTTGGCGAAGTAATGGTAAGTAATAATAGAGGTCTGTCTTCAAAAGTGTTGCCTCTGCTTTCAATAGTAATTCTATCAGATGCATTTGCAAGTGCATATGCATATTGCACTAATTTATCGTGTGTAACATGCCACTTACCAATTTGATGCCCAATAACACTTTCTGGTGTTGGGATATTTTGGCTATAAGTTACATTTTGTGGGAGGTAATAAGATAAATCGATTTGGTTTTGTGCTTGTAAAAATGTACAAGATAAAAGGCAGAGTAAAAATAGTTTTTTCATAATATTGCCCACGAAGGTGGGTATCTTTTTAATGTTAATCAGACGTCTTTTGTTAGTTAGGGCATAAATATAAAAAAACCGTTATTAAAAAGTAACGGTTTTGAATATTTTAAGATTTTGTTGTGATTCACACTTTCATTTCGACTTTGTTTAGTAACCACACTCAATATGATACGCGTAAATAACAGTTTTATTTATATCGTATAAATTTTATGTTGTTTTTAAACTCAAATATCCTCAAAATTTACATCTGTAAAATTTTCAGAAGATTTAGGAACTTTTTCTTCTTTTTCTTCTTCTTTAGATTCTTCAACAGCTGAATAATCTTCTTTTTTGTAATCTTTTTGATGACGATCGCTTATTACTTCTTCTCCTTTTTCATTAATAATATAGTCTGTCATTTCAGCTAAAATTTCTTTAAATTCAGAGAAATCTTCTTTATATAAATAAATTTTATGCTTTTTGTAATGGAATGAACCATCATCATTTGTAAATTTCTTACTTTCGGTAATTGTAAGATAATAATCACCTGCTTTAGTAGATCTTACATCGAAAAAATAAGTACGCCTTCCTGCTCTTAAAACTTTGGAGAAAATTTCCTCTTGCTCCATCATATCCTTATAAGCCATAATTGAATTGTTAAATTTGTTTTATTTTTTAATGTCTCAAAAATCTAAAAAATATATATACCAACCAACTATTTATGATATTTCTTTTTTGTTTGCCTGATTTTATTAATCATTAGAATCTTCTGAAAGTTGTTTTAAATAGAGATTTTTGTAGTATCCATCAATATTTACAAGTTCATTATGTGTCCCTTTTTGTATTACAAAACCATCGTCTAAAACTATTATTTTGTCCGCATTTTTAACTGAAGATATTCTATGACTTACAATAATTGTTGTTTTTCCTTCTGAAACTCGGGCAAGATTGTTAAGTATTTTTTCTTCGGTTTCTGTATCTACAGCAGATAGACAATCATCTAACAATAAAATATTTGGGTTTTTAATTATTGCTCTGGCAATAGAGACTCGTTGCTTTTGTCCTCCAGAAAGTGTGATGCCACGTTCGCCAAGAATGGTATTATATCCTTTACTAAACTTAATTATGTTTTTATGTACAACGGCATCTTTTGCTGCTTGTACAACATCTTCGTCTGTCGCTTTTGTAGAGCCAAATTTGATGTTATTTTTTATAGAATCTGAAAATAAAAATGCATCTTGAGGCACATAACCAACGGCATTTCGTAAACTGTTTAGGTTTACTTTCACAATAGAAATATCATCAATTAAAATTTTACCATCATTAATATCATAAAGCCTACCTATTAGATCTAAAATTGTAGATTTTCCTGAACCCGTTTTACCAATAATAGCAAGAGTTTCTCCTTGCTTCACTTTAAAACTTATATCTTTTAAGGCTTGAATATTTGTGTCGTCGTAAGTAAAAGATACATTTTTAAATGTTATATTTCCATTTATTATGGTTGGAATTGATATTGTGTTTTTAATTTCCGGTTCTACTTTTAAAAACTCATTAATACGCTTTTGAGATGCTTCGGCTTCTTGAACAATAGATGTTACCCAGCCTAATGCTGCTACTGGCCATGTAAGCATATTTACGTATATAATAAATTCTGCAATGGTGCCAAAATTTTCTATTTCACCATTTATATATTGTAAGCCTCCTACATAAATAACAAGTAAATTACTGGCTCCAATTAGTAAAATCA
>CAYRVY010000233.1:0-4255 GCA_964427695.1 uncultured Flavobacteriaceae bacterium | reverse complement strand
TCCAGCAGTAGTTGGCGTTGGTGATTGCGAAATTGTATTTACCCTTACTTTTTTATCTTTTCCGAAGAAATAACCAAAACTACGAGCTATACTTTCTAGATATGCTTTATTGTCTGCCATATCGTTATAATCTGGGAACACTCTTTGTGCAGCCATATACGTTAAAGCTACGATACTTCCCCATTCGTTCATAGCATCTGCTTTATATAAAGTTTGCATTACTTTATGAAAAGACATCGCAGAAACATCTGTTCCTTTTTGTGTCCAATCGTATTTTTGATCTGTATAATGTCTGCCTTTTCTTACATTAATAGACATACCTATAGAATGCAATACAAAATCTAATTTTCCTCCTAAAATCTCCATAGATTTAGCAACAAGATTCTCTAAATCTTCAACTGATGTTGCATCTGCAGGAATAACTTGAGAACCTGTTTTTTCTGCCAATAGATTTATTGTTCCCATGCGCATGGCAATTGGTGCATTTGTTAATACAAATTCTGCACCTTCTTCGTGTGCACGTTCAGCAGTTTTCCATGCTATAGAATTTTCATCTAAAGCTCCAAATATGATTCCTTTTTTTCCTTTTAATAAATTGTATGACATATTTAAATGTTTATTCGTTGATTTGTTTAGTTGTTTAGTTGTTCAATATTCAGCAAATGTACTATTAAATTAATTTGGACTTCTACCTTCTCGATAATGACAATATCAATTTAACAATTGTTTTGCATGTGCAATTGCCGAACTCGACATTTTTTTACCACCTAACATTTGTGCAATTTCTACAATACGTTCTTCTTCATTTAGCTTCACTAAATGTGTTGCTGTTTTATTGTTTACGTCCTCTTTATAGACTTTAAAATGTGTATTGCCTTTAGCAGCAATCTGTGGTATGTGTGTAATCGTAAACACTTGTATGCTCTTACTCATCTGTATCATAATATTTGCCATTTTATTAGAAATTTCTCCTGAAACTCCTGTATCAATCTCATCAAACATAATGGATGGTAACTTAATATATTTAGAAAGAATTGATTTAATTGCTAACATAATTCTAGATAATTCTCCTCCTGATGCAGCCTTTTTAAGCGGTTTAAATTCTCCACCTTTATTGGCTGTAAATAGTAGTAACAAATCATCTTTTCCGTTACTTAAAAATTGATCTTTAAGTGTTACAGAAATATCAAATTTGGCATTCTCCATTCCTAAATCTACGAGTATTTCTTCAAGTTGAAACACAAGTTGTGGTATTGCTTTTTCTCTTTGTTTATGAATAGTTTTTGCAATATTATTTAATTCAGACTTTATGTCATTTAACTCTTTTAATTTGAGTTTAATATCATCATCAATATTTTCGGCAGAAACTACTTTATTAGCCAAATTAGATTGAATTTTTAACAGCGCATCAATATCGATTACAGAATGCTTCAGCAATAAATTATGTATAACCTGTAGTTTTGCATTAACAAACTCTAATCGATTTGGGTTGGCTTCTATCTCTTCTTGACTTTTTTCTAAATCTCCATAAAGGTCTTCAATTTCTATTAAAGTGCTATTTACTCTACTATACAATTCTTTATACGCACCAGAAATCTCTGAAAGCTTTAACAGGCTGTTTTTAAGCTTAGTTAATGTATTTAAAATACCTACTTGCTCATCACTTAATAATTGATTAGAAAGCAATAATTCTTCCTTAATATCCTCAACATTGCTTAAGGTTTCGTTTTCGGATTCTAGTTCCTCTAATTCTCCGGAAATTAATTTTGCTTCTTCTAATTCATTCAACAAAAATGCATTATAATCGTGTTCTTTTATAAATTCGGTTTTAAGATTATAAAGTGCATCGAGTGCTTTTTCTGTTTTTCTATATATATCCAGTTTTAAGCTATATTCCTTTAGACTTAACTCATTATTTGCTAAAGCATCAATAATCTGAAATTGAAAATCGTTACTGGTAAGTTCTAAAGTTTGGTGTTGTGAATGAATATCTATTAAATGTTCTCCTAGAACAGATAAAACATTAAGGTTTACAGGAGAATCGTTTACAAAAGCTCTTGATTTTCCTGATGGAAGAATTTCTCTTCTAATAATAGTTTCGGCATCGTAATCGATATCTTCATCTTTAAATACTTCTTTGAGATTGTAATTAGCAATATCGAAAGTAGCTTCAATTATACACTTTTTTGAAGTATCTTTGATATGAGTTAAATCTGCTCGTTTTCCTAAAATTAAAGATAAGCCACCTAAAAGAATAGATTTTCCCGCTCCAGTTTCTCCAGTAATAATGGTAAGTCCGTTATTAAAGCTAACCTGAAGGTTATCAATTAAAGCATAGTTGTTTATAGAAAGTGATGTAAGCAATATTTAGTATGGTATTAAATTATTAGTAAAGCTACAATTCTTTTAAAAAAGAAAGTAGTTACAATTTAAAAAAATGAAATCCCTGTTTAGAAATTAATATTTCTCCATTTATTTGTATGTGTAGGAGCTAATCTGGTAAGTGTTGTTACAAGCTCGGTAATATTTACACTTGGACCATCGCTAAATATATCTTCAATTTCTTCTGCTTTAGCATCGAAAAACACTCTTAATACAAACGAATTTGGACGACGATCATTCATCACTTTAAGTTGAGTTAAAGAGTTTACAACATTTTCTTTTCCATTTTTTGGATTTTGATTCATACTGTCTAAACCCTCTATATGATAGTTATATAATACACTTCTAAACTCTTTATAGGTTGGAGACATGATATTGTCTATTAATGCGCTTCTTGTTTGGTCTCCACCATTTGGTGGTTCCCATCCTTTTGAGTTGTTTTGTTGCGAAAAACCTACAATAGTCCTTGCTTGAAGGTAATATTCCTCGCCACCTTTTAAAGAAAATGTATCGGCATCCAAAGCTAAAATCATATACACATGGTATGCAATTACAGATACTAAATTAGATTCAAATTGTGTTGAATTATAATTTAGGTTTTGAAACTCCAAATATTGGAACGTAAAATCTCTATCATTAAAATTATATACAGGTGAACTATAAGAGGAATTAAAAACAGGTCTTGAAGATCTTATTTGTATTGAAGCTTGAAAAACATCATTATTATAATCGTTTATATTAATTACCATACTACAATTAATACGTTCTTGTGTAGTAAAGGTTTTATTGGTCCAATGTGTATTGTTTACAAATTCGTTTAGTTGTGTTTCTAAAGTTTTAAATACTTGTACGTTTTCGTTACCTGTTTGTTCTGCATTTACAACAACTACACAATTTAATTCCTGCGAAGATGCTACAAAACAGAATAAAAATGATAATACGATTAAAAAATTACGCATCGATTTGTTTTAGAATTTCTTTCATTATATCTATTGCTACTTTGCTTTTAGATTTTAATGAATACTTATTAATCTTTTCGTTTTTATTAATTATTGTTACTTTATTTGTAACACCACCAAAACCAGCACCTTCATCATTTAACGAATTTAATACAATTAAATCTAAATTTTTAGATTTTAGTTTTTTAATTGCATTTTCTAATTCATTATCAGTTTCTAAAGCAAAACCTACGAGTATTTGTTTTTGTTTTATGTGCCCTAAAGATGCTAAAATATCTTTAGTCTTTTCTAACTCTAATTGTAAGGTAGAATCTTTCTTTTTTATTTTTTTGTCTGCAACATTTTTTGGCTTATAATCCGCTACTGCTGCCGAAAGAATTGCAATATCAGTAGTATCAAAATGCTCATGAACAACTTGATACATATCGCCAGCACTTTTAACAGGTATTATTTTAATTAAGCTATGTTCTGCCTTTTCATGTGTTGGTCCTGAAACTAAAGTTACACTTGCACCAAGATTTGCTGCTGCTTTTGCAATTTCGAAGCCCATTTTACCACTGGAGTGGTTTCCTATAAAACGAACAGGATCTATAGCTTCGTAAGTTGGTCCAGCAGTAATTAAAACTTGTTTGCCGTTAAGAGGAAGTTGTCGCAAAATATCTCTTTCAATAAAAGTTAAAATATCTTCTGGCTCTGCCATACGTCCTTCTCCAATTAATCCGCTCGCTAATTCACCACTTGTTGCCGGAATCATAATATTGCCAAAGCTTTTTAATGTTTCAAATGAAATAATTGTAGATTGATGTTTGTACATATCAAGGTCCATCGCTGGAGCAAAATAGACTGGACATTTAGCAGAAAGATAAGTGGCTAGAAGTAAATTATCACTATTACCTATAGCCATTTTAGATAAG
>CAYRVY010000232.1:0-4307 GCA_964427695.1 uncultured Flavobacteriaceae bacterium | reverse complement strand
TCATAGAAAGCCATGTCAGAGTAGTTCATTCTACAGTGATATGGCTTTTGTTTTTAAATCACTTTTACAACTCCATTTTTAATACTTCTGAATACAAATTACTTCATTATAAGTCGATGTATTTCGCTGTCAAATTTTGTATATTCGCATCACGAAAAATGGGTTATAATTCTAATTTCTTTTTCTTCTAAAAAATTAAATAAATCTCAATGTCAAAGATTATATACACCAAAACTGATGAAGCACCTGCTTTAGCAACCTATTCATTTTTACCAATAATAAAAGCTTTTACAAAAACTTCTGGAATTAATATAGAAACCAAAGATATTTCTCTCTCAAGCAGAATTTTAGCAGCTTTTTCAGATTTCTTAAACGAAGATCAAAAAGTTGAAGATGACCTTGCAGAATTAGGATTATTAGTAAAAAAAAACGAAGCAAACATTATTAAATTACCAAATATTAGTGCTTCAATTCCTCAATTAAAAGCAGCAATAAAAGAATTACAATATAAAAACTTTAATCTCCCTAACTATCCTGATGAACCGAAAAATGATATTGAAAAAAATATAAAATCTCGATACGATAAAATTAAAGGCAGTGCTGTAAATCCTATTTTACGCGAAGGGAATTCTGATCGAAGAGCTCCAAAAGCAGTAAAAAACTATGCAAAGAATAATCCACATTCAATGGGAGCTTGGAGTTCTAATTCTAAAACCCATGTTTCAACAATGAGTGAAGGAGACTTTTTTCACAACGAAAAATCTTTAACCATTTCTAATGCAACTGAAATATCAATAGTTCATACTGACACTAAAGGCAATAAAACTGTTTTAAAAGAGAAGTTATCGTTACAATTAGGTGAAATTATTGATGCAACAGTATTAAACAAAAAAGCCCTTATAACTTATTTAGAAGAACAAATTATAGATGCTAAAGAAAAAAATGTGTTATTTTCTTTGCATTTAAAAGCCACCATGATGAAGGTTAGTGATCCTATTATTTTTGGCCATGCTGTAAAAGCCTTTTTTACGACAGTCTTTAAAAAACACGCACAAGTTTTAGATGATTTAGGAGTAGATGCAAATAACGGATTGGGCAATCTTTTAAGTAAAATTCAAGAGTTACCAGAAACCAAACGTCAAGAAATTGAAAACGATATCAAAATGGCTTTTCAAAATGGTCCAGATTTGGCTATGGTAAATTCCGATAAATGTATTACAAATCTTCATGTTCCAAGTGATGTAATTATAGACGCTTCAATGCCAGCAATGATTCGTACTTCTGGTCAAATGTGGAATGCAGAAGGCAAACTGCAAGACACAAAAGCAGTGATTCCAGACAGTAGTTATGCAGGAATTTATAAAGCCACTATCGATTTTTGTAAAAAACATGGAGCATTCGATCCAACCACAATGGGAACTGTTCCAAATGTTGGACTCATGGCTCAAAAAGCAGAAGAATATGGCTCTCACGATAAAACATTTGAAATTTCATCAAACGGAAAAATACAAATTATCGATGCATCAGGAAATATTTTAATAGAGCACAATGTAGAAAAAGGTGATATTTGGAGAATGTGTCAGGTTAAAGATTCTCCAATACAAGATTGGATCAAATTGGCAGTAACTCGTGCTCGTGTATCGCAAACTCCTGCAGTTTTTTGGCTAGACAAAAACAGACCACACGATACCGAAATTATAAAAAAAGTAAATACTTACCTACCAAATCACAATATATCTAATTTGAATATTAGAATTTTATCACCAATTGAAGCAACCGAATTTACATTAAAAAGAATAAAAGATGGCAAAGATACTATTTCGGTTTCAGGGAATGTATTACGAGATTACTTAACAGACTTGTTTCCCATTTTGGAATTAGGAACAAGTGCAAAAATGTTATCCATAGTACCACTCATGAATGGTGGTGGATTGTTTGAAACTGGAGCTGGAGGCTCAGCCCCAAAACATGTACAACAATTTATAAAAGAAAACCACTTACGTTGGGATTCTCTTGGCGAATTTTTAGCTCTAACAGTTTCTTTAGAGCATCTTGGAGAAACCGACAATAATGATAAAGCACTAATTTTAGCTGAAACTTTAGACGATGCTACAAGTAAATTATTAGATAATAACAAAGGACCATCTCGTAAAGTAAATGAATTAGATAATCGTGGAAGTCATTTTTATTTAGCAATGTATTGGGCAAAAGAATTAGCTTCTCAAACAAAAAATACAGAATTGAAAGAACAATTTTATATAATTGCAAAAGAGCTTACAGCAAAAGAGAAAACTATCGTTAATGAGCTAAATGCTGCACAAGGAAAGGTTGTAAATATTGAAGGTTATTATATGCCAAAAATAGAAATTATCGAAAATAAAATGCGTCCTAGTATAACATTTAATACAGTAATAAATAGTATTTAAAAAGAGTTATCTCTCTTTTATAGCGTTCCCTTTATTCTTGAATTAATCAAGAATAAAGGTCCTGCTTTCCACTATATCTTTTTTTGTTTAAATAATAATTTAAGTATCTCTAAAAAACCCTATGTTAAAACATAAAAAGGATGCCGTTATAATCACTAACGCAAACCAAAAATTATGTACTTTTGAACTATGAGTTTTATAAAAACTACAGAGCAAGAGTCCAATTACAACCATCTTGAAAAGATGACTATTAAAGAGTTGCTCAAGAGTATAAATAACGAAGATAAATCAGTACCTCCTGCTGTCGAAAAATCACTTCCTCAAATTGAAAAACTAATTAATCAAATTGTAATAAAACTTAAAAATGGTGGACGTTTATTTTATATTGGTTCAGGAACAAGCGGACGTCTGGGTATTTTAGATGCCAGCGAGTGTCCACCTACTTTTGGCGTATCTCACAATTTAGTTATTGGACTAATTGCTGGAGGAGATTCTGCTATCCGCAAAGCGGTAGAATTTTCCGAAGATTCTACAACGCAAGGCTGGGAAGATTTAAAAGCATTTAAAATTACTAAAAAAGATATTGTTATTGGCATTGCTGCTTCAGGAACAACACCATATGTAATAGGTGCTCTGCAACAATGTAACAAAAATAATATTATAACAGGTTGTATTACGTGTAACCACAAAAGTCCATTATCTCAAGTAGCTCAATTCCCTATAGAAGCTATTGTTGGTCCAGAGTTTGTAACAGGAAGCTCACGAATGAAAGCGGGAACTGCTCAAAAATTAATACTTAATATGTTTACGACTTCCACTATGATTCAATTAGGTAAAGTAAAAGGGAACAAAATGATAGATATGCAATTAAGCAATAATAAACTGGTTGATAGAGGTGAAAAAATGCTAATGAATGAATTGAAAATTCCTATGGAAAAAGCTAAAGAATTATTAGATAAACATCAAAATGTTCGTGAAGCCATAAAACATTTTATAGATGGAAGAAAATAAAACAGATAAAGAACTTCTTTTAAAAGGATTAAAAAAAATGGGGCTTTCTTTAATTTTTATGTTTTTGGGGCCTATTTTACTTCATATTGCATTTAGTAATAAAGAAAAACCGCTTTATATTCCTTTACTTATTTTAGGTGTAATTATTTGTGGAACAGCAATGTTTTTAGCTTTCAAAGGCATACAAACTATTATGAACAGTATGTTTAATAGTGATTCAAATTAATTTCTGGTCTTGGTGTTGTTGGATTGTATCCAAATTCTTCATCTTGTAACACTATCCCAAGATTATCTAAAATATAACTCATAATAGCATAATGATGAATTGCATGACTATTGGCTTGGGCAAGTATTGCTTCCATAGTATATTGTATTTCTGTTTTACCTAAACCCAAATCATCGATAACAAAGACTTTTTCATCTAATTGAAATTCAATATTATTTAATTTTTCGATAATAACATTTAAGTATTGTACAGCAGCTTTACTATCACATTCAATTTTATGGTTTCTTTTCCTTGCAGTTAAATCTATTCGTTTATTAGAATCAACATTAATAACACAATCATAAAAATCTAAAATATGCCTTATATGGCAACCTAAACTAGAAAAATAAGGAGGTACAGAATTATTGCTTAACTCTTCGTTAGTTAAAATAGACAACAATACTTGGGTCTTTTGAAGAGTTTTAAAGTTAGATTGGATGATTATATTCATAGAAATTAATTTAATTAAAATGTTTGAATGAAAAAATTATTTATTTCATTAGTCCTTCTTGTTTTATTACCTTACAGATAAAAAAAAACTTACAAAATATATAATACCAATTTAAACATATAATGTCGCATAAAATAATTTCTTTTTCGCAATA
>CAYRVY010000231.1:0-4325 GCA_964427695.1 uncultured Flavobacteriaceae bacterium | reverse complement strand
GCAACGTTTTCGAAAACATTACTGTCTTGATAAGGTCCATTTATGTCATCTAAAGCAAAAGCATAAGTACCTTCGCCAGAAACCGTAATAGTAATTGTGTTATTTTGAGTAGCATCAATAACTTCTATACTTTCTATGGTTGCAATATTAGAAGGCAATACAAAAATTGTTCTATTTTTACTACAACCATTTGCATTAGTTACTGTTACAGAATACGTTCCAGTTTGATTGATTTGAATTTCTTGAGTGGTTTCATTTGTTGACCATAAATATGTAAAGTTACTTGGTAAATTATTAATAAGTCCAGCATCAAGTGTTATAGTTTGTGGAAAAATATTAAGACAATAGAAGATTTCATCTTCAATTTCTATGTTGGGAAGTTCAAATACAGTTAATTGCACTTGGTTAATACCAAAACAAGCATTATCATCTTCTACTCTCACATAAATAGTATGCGAGTAAGGGGAGTTTGCATTTGTGTATGATAATGGTAAAGGATTTTGTTCTAAGAGTGCATCATTATAATTTTCGTAATAGTTAATTGTAAGATCAGTAGGTAATCCGTTTAAAACATCAGCATCAGCATCAGATAGGTTAAAAGAATAAAAACCATCTTCAACACCATCATTATCACAAGTAGAAAGTGAAGCATCGAAGGCATTAGTTGTGCTCACTTCAAGAATTAATTCAGTAAAATCAAAACAGCCTGTAATATCGTTAATTACTTGTACGTAAATAGTTTGAGGATTATCTGTATTGTTGAAAGAATTCCCATCAATTTCACTAGCCTGGGCATAATCAGAATCGAGGAAGAACTTCGTAGATCTGTCGGCAATTCCACCTGTAAGAGCGTCATTAGCTTCGGTTAAATTAAAGGTTGTTCTCCCATCAACTACACCATCTTCATCGCATTGAAAGAGCATGGTATTAAATGTTTCAGGTGCAATATTCACAATTAAATTAAATGACAACGTATCATAGCAACTTGTATTTAAAATATTTTCAATTCTAATATAAATTACTTCAACATTTGATGTTAAATTATAATAAGAAAATGGTAAATCTCCAGTTCCTGAATCGGCAGCTAATTGCGAACTATGATATGTAATATCGTATAATGATCCATCTTGACTTCCTAAAACCAGCGTACTTATTTCAAGTAAATCTATTGTGGTTTGACCATCCATATTATTACCATCTGAGTTATCGTCACAAACTTCAAAATCTCCAAAAGGATTTGCCGTTGGTGTATCAAAAACTTCTATAAAAAAAGAGGTTGTATCAAAACAGTCAATAAAGCCATTGTTATGAATTCTCACAAATATTTATTGAAGACCAGGAATGTTTTGGTAAGGCATTATTAATTCGTAATCGTTATTGTCAGCATCTGCTTGAGATACAAAATAATGTACGCTAAATGTAGAAGGATCTTGAGCAGCTAATACTTGTGCATCTACATCAATAGTAAAGTCGAACAAAAATAAACCATCATTATCGTCGTCACAAATATCTATATTAGTTGGTTGGTTAGCAATTGGAGGCGTGAAATAGCTTACAATAGCACTTCCTTCTATAGGACAATCACCATTATTTGGGTCAATAAAAACTTCGTAATGTCCTGTTTGAGTTACAATGAGTTCTAAAACGTTTTCAGCTTCAAGGTTGCCATCTAAATACCAAGTATAAGTTGCACCTACAATATCATCAGCCATTAATGTGTAAGTATCACCATCACAAAGGGAAAGGTTTGTCACGCTTATATCATTTCTTATAATATCTATTTCTGTGTTAAAAATAGATTGAATAAAAGGAGGAAGTCCTTGCGATGAAAAATTTGGAGAAAGACTTATAGCATTATGTTGGTAATTTGCAGCTGCACCAATATTATTTGGGTTGTGTATTACACCAAGAAATGGCAATCCAACGAAATAGGTAGCACTTAAAGCGCGATATATTTTACCATTTGGACCAAGTTGTAAGGCACCTCTATAAAGTTGTCTATCATCTATAACAAGTTCACTATCTTGAATATCTGCTGCAGCGAGATTAAATTGTGTTAATACTGACGAATGGTTTGCTGGATCTTGCCCAGCATCTCCACCAATATCATTTGACGAATGTACATAAAGGACTTGACTGTTTGGTGAAAATTCTACACCATAAGGATTGTTACTTTGTGAATTAATAATGAGTTGCAGTTGGTTGGTTACCATTCCAGTATTCTCATCAAAATCATATAAAAATAATTGATCTATACTATTTGGGTTATTAAATTCGCCTCTCATATTTGCACTAACCATTTTTGTGCCATCGGGAGAGAGTTTTAAATAACCTCGCCAATCTGTAATATTCAAATTAAAAGTTGATTTTACAGGAAGTGTACTTACTCCCGAATTGTTTATTTTAAATGCATAATATGTATTAAAAACACCTGAAATTCCATCTTCAGGTGCAAAAGTTACTAACCAAATAGATTTTGAAACACAATCTTTTAGTACAGCTGTTATTTTTTCAGAGCAATTTGCAAGTAAAGGTTCATTTTTAAGCGTAATGTCACCTAAACCATCATAAAGTGTCATATCGACAACCGAATAATTTAATCCAAAATCTGGATCGTTTTGACCAACAGATGTGTCAACTGTAAAAATATAATATATGTTTGAGTCATCAGGTTTTGGCACTATTATAGCAGATTGTGTACTTGAAGGGTCTCCAAATAACCCATTACCGTTTGGCATAACTTGATGATTTCTATTCCAAACCGTAATACCATCAGAGTAAAAAAGTAAGTTTCCGTTGGCATCAGATATTGTAGAACAGCCTTCTCTGGTATTTAGTTGTCCACCATTTACTACAGTTGTAGTTCCTGTAGCTTGATCAAATTGCATTCCTGCATTTTCACCAAAGTACCAATTGGCAGCTTCACCTTGTGCTGTTATATTTATTGAAATGAGCAGAGAAAGGATTAATAATATCTTTTTCACACGTTAATTTTTTAATCCTCCTTCGCGTTCCGCTTGTGCCACCGCTAAAGCTAAAGGCGACACGTGGTCGGCGGACAAGAAGATTGGGTTTAATTTCCCGACGCTCTGCGTCGAAATAGAAAAATAAATTCAATTTAATACCTCGTATGTTCTGCGTCGAGATAGTTTATTAAACTTAACGATAACTTTTTATTAAAAATGAGGACCTGTGTAACCACTTCGTTCTCATACTAAAAATTTAAATATGTATAAAATTAATATTTAAATGTTATTAGCAATCGTTTCATTTATAAGTAAATAAGCCTGTAAACATATTATAAATCTCTCTTTTTTAATAACCTATACGATAAAAAGATAAATAAAGCTGTCCAGGCAAGTACAATAACAAATTCATGCCAATGCACCGCATAGTCGTATATTAAATTTTCCTTATCTGGAAATTTAGTCATAGCAATACGTTGGAAAGGTTGCTTTATTAGATTGTACATAGATTTAAGTGGGAAGAAGTTTTGAATTTTTTCAGCAATCTCAAAATTAGCTTGCCATGTAATTAACCCTAAAATTATTCCTTCTAGAATAAAATCTACAAAAAGAAATGCTAATGCAAAAGCTGAACGCTTTGCGAGCATACCCAAAAACAAACAAAAGGAGAAAAAACCAATCAATTTTACAAAGTATGCGAGTAAGAATTCAGTTTCTCTAATAATAATATTAAACTCAGTATAACTTGAATAATATAAACCTATCAATAACGAAATAAAGAATATAATGATTGTTGAAACTAATGAAAAGAATATAATGGTATAAAATTTTGATAGTATAAATTCTTTCTTGCTTAAACCATCAATTAAGTTTTGTTTTATGGTTTTGTTACTGTATTCGTTTCCAATCATGGAAACTACAACAATAGCAAAGAAAAATTTAAATTGTGAAGCAAAAAAGGTGGTTAGATGCCAAATTACGGGGAAATTAAAAATACCTAATTCACCAAGTTCTATAGTAAAAAAACCAAAGACATTAATTTTTAATGATGATAATAATATGACAAAAAACGGTAATATAAAAGATATAAATATGAGTATTTTACTGGTTTTACTAAGTAAAAGTTTTTGCAATTCTAAATTTAAAAGACGTAGCATTTTCTTGATTGGTTTTTGATTAGTTGTTATCGGTTAATTGAAGGAATTGTTCTTCTAGACTTTCCTTGCGTTTTACCAAATGTGAAAGTGTAATGCCTTTTTCAAACATTAATTTGTTAAATGATGGTGCATCCATTGGCATATTTAAAAATGCTGTAATTAAACCCTCTTCAATTTTAAGCTTTCCAAAAGTATTATCGTT
>CAYRVY010000230.1:0-4337 GCA_964427695.1 uncultured Flavobacteriaceae bacterium | reverse complement strand
GACCTGTACATTCTTTCTGTTGCACTTTTCCTAATCTCACGATTGGTGGCTGTTAACCACTATGTTGCACTATGGTGTTCGGACTTTCCTCCACGCCAAAGGCGTGGCGATAAGACGATTTACTTAAGGGCAAAATTACAATAAACTAAGTTTATTTCTAGATTTATTAACTATTGTTTTATTATCCAACAAAACAACACAATATTTCTACTTAACCTTACTTAAATTAGTTTCCAAAAATATCATTAAAATTAAAACCGTTAACATTTACATTTCCAGGGCTATTAAAGTAGTTTTCAATAGCAATTGATAATCCATAAACAGATTCTTCAGGTGTTAATCCTGAAATGTATGTTAATAGCTCTCCAGCATTTTGAGCATCGAATAACCCATCAGTAAAATCTTCAGCTAAATCATTAATTAAGATAAGAAGAACCTCAGGATTAAGATTATTTGTTTCTATCACTTGAGATAACCCAGCTTGTAAAGCCGCATATTGTAATCGACTCAAATCTTGACTAGAACCTATATTTATAGATTGACCCAAATCAAAAGGAATACTTGTGCTAATATCTAAACCTGCAACACCCATAGCGGCAACTAATTCTTGATTAGCATTTGATATAGCTATTAACAAACCATCGGTAGCATGTTCATCAATGTATGAAGCTGCTATTGTAGTTAGTGCAGTAATTCCAGTAGTAACATCTCCTTGAATATGTTCAATACATCTTAACTCGAAACTACCTAAATTTACTTGACTCATCGAAGCCTCGTCAATATAAGATCCACCTGTTACAACAATTTCGACAAAACCTTCATAATTAATTTCAACACTAAAACTACCATCTTGAGCAGAATTAGTACTAATTAAAACCTCTCCTCGTGTTCCGTCTTGGGAGTATTTGTAAATAGTTACTACAGCATTTGCTACTGGACCTTTAATTGCAGTACCCGAAACTGTAGTTGTTGTCTGTTCTGATGATATTAATTCATCAGAATCATTTGAACATTGAAAAAATAGCATTGAGGACATTGCTATTAATGATAAAAATTTTAAACTTTTCATAATATTGAATTTTAAATTTATAGATATTTAATGTAGGTTAATATCTATTTCTGACTATAAAACATTTTAAAGTTAAATTCTCCTACCTTGATTATGATTTTTTTTATTTTTATTTACCGCTCTTCAATTTTTTAATACAAAAATATTCAGTTTAAACTAATACATATTGTTAATAACTCAATTCAAATTTTAAGTTCATAACTCTTAATTCTAAATTGATTTTTTAACTTTGTTATAAACTAAAAAACGTCATTTCGAGTATTTCAATTTTTATTGAAATGTATCGAGAATAGTTTTTAATTTTAATTTACTTGTTTTCGATATAATTTTCTATCGAAAATCACTCAAACTGACGTAAATTTCAATGGAACACTTTATCGTATCAGCTAGAAAATACAGACCGCAAACGTTTAACGATGTTGTTGGTCAAAAAGCTATTACAAATACGCTTCTTAATGCCATTGAAAACAATCATTTAGCTCAAGCCTTATTGTTTACTGGTCCTCGTGGTGTAGGCAAAACTACTTGCGCTCGTATTTTAGCAAAAATGATTAATCGAAATGGAGACGAAGTTAAAGACGAAGATTATGCTTTTAATATTTTTGAACTTGATGCGGCTTCAAACAATTCGGTAGATGATATAAGGAATCTAACAGACCAAGTTCGCATTCCACCACAAGTTGGCAAATATAAAGTGTACATTATTGACGAAGTACATATGCTATCTCAATCTGCATTTAATGCCTTTTTAAAAACACTCGAAGAACCTCCAAAACATTGTATTTTTATTTTAGCCACAACCGAGAAACATAAAATTATTCCAACTATTTTATCGCGTTGTCAGATATTCGATTTTAAACGCATCACTGTTAAAGATGCCAAAGACTATTTAAAATATATTGCGAAAGAGCAAGGTATTACTGCCGACGATGATGCTTTGCATATCATTGCTCAAAAAGCAGATGGTGCCATGCGTGATGCATTGTCAATCTTTGATCGTGTGGTAAGTTTCTCTGGAAAAAATCTAACACGTCAAGCTGTTACCGAAAATTTAAATGTATTGGATTATGAAACTTATTTTACAAGTACAGATTTAATTTTAGAAAATAAAATTCCAGAATTACTTTTACAATTCAATAATACATTATCCAAAGGTTTTGATGGACATCATTATATAGCAGGATTGGCATCGCATTTTAGAGATTTATTGGTTTGCATAACTCCAGAAACTATTGATTTATTAGAAGTTGGCGAACAAACCAAAGCAAAGTATCTAGAGCAATCTAAAAACACTAATCAAGAATTTTTACTAAAAGGCATTCAACTTGCTAATGATTGTGACTTAAAATATAAGACAAGTAGAAACCAGCGTTTATTGGTTGAATTATGTCTTATGCTATTAGCTTCAATTACTTTTGGTAAAGAAAAAAAAAACAATAAGCCCTTCATAATTCCAGCATCCAATTTTAAACAAAAAGTAGTTGAGTCATTTGCCAAACCTTCTGATATAGATGCTGTTAAAGAATTAAAAGAAGAATATCAAACCAAAGGTTCCTCTATAAAAAAAACTGTTGAAACAGAATCTGAAATAATCACAGAACAGCTTGAAGTGGCACAAAAAATTGCTGAAAAACGTCCTGAAATAATTCTTAATAAAAAACTAAAAAAATCTTCTGGTTTATCTTTAAGTAGTATTAAAAAGAAAAAAGAGCACCTTATAAAACAAATGGATGTTGTTCTTGAAGTAGAAGATTTACCAAAAGAAGATTTTACCGAAAAACAAATGCTTAAAGCATGGAATAGTTATGTTTCTATAATAGAAAAGAAAGGAAAATATAATTTAGCTTCCATACTAAATATAGATACTCCAAAATTAAAAGGCACAACAATACATTTAGAATTTCCTAATGCCACAAACAAAGTAGAAGTAGAACGACAGCAATACGAGCTTTTACGGTCGTTAAAGCAAGAGCTAAACAATTTTGATATAAGTCTATCCATTACTGTAAACGAAGAACTGGAAAAGAATTACGCCTATTCAACTATTGAGAAATTTGAAAAATTAAAAGAAAAGAACTCTAAAATAGAACTTTTACGAAAAACATTTGATTTAGATATTTAATATGCTTGGTTTAAAACTTCCAACAGATCCGCGTTGGGTAAATATTGTAGAAAAAAACATAGAAGAAATCTTAACAGATCATGCTTTTTGTGAACAGAAAGCAACAAGTACAGCAATCTCTTTAATTGTAAGTTTTCCTGAATATACAGAGCTTGTACAGGAAATGACTGCTTTGGTTAAAGAAGAGATGAGTCATTTTAAAATGGTTCATGATATCATTATTAAACGCGGTTGGGTTTTAGGCAGAGATAGAAAAGATGATTATGTTTTGCAGCTTATAAAATTCTTCCCTAAAGGTGGAAGCCGAACCACACAATTAGTACATCGTTTGTTATATGCAGCCTTAATTGAAGCCAGAAGCTGTGAGCGTTTCAGGTTACTATCGGAAGAATTACAAGATAAGGAATTAGCCAAATTCTATAAAGATTTAATGGTTAGTGAAGCCAATCATTATAGTATGTTTTTAGGCTTTGCAAGACAATATGGAAACCGGAAAGAGGTTGACCAAAAATGGGATGACCTCTTAACCTTTGAAGCCGAGATTATGAAAAATTTAGGAAAAAAAGAAACTGTACATGGTTAAATTATAGCCTTACTAGAAATGGTTTTATTATATATGCTTTTTATAACACCATCTGAGAGACCTATTTTAGGAACTAATAAATGTTTAGCACCACTCCATTTCATAACCGAAAGATAAATACGTGTTGCAGGAATAATAACATCTGCCCTATCCTGATTTAAATCTAATTCTGTAATACGCTCTTCATAAGAGTGTGACTTCAATTTTTTATAATATGAACTCAAATAGAAATAAGTTAGTGGCTTACCAACAGCTTTGCCAGAAATTTTAAAAATCTTGTTTATATTTCCTCCAGAACCAATTACCTCAATGTCTTCATAAGCTTTAGTGTTATCTTTAATCCATTGTTTTAAATCTACCCAAATGCTTTTCTTTACAATATTGTTTAAAAGTCTTACTGTTCCTATTTTAGTAGATTTAGAGGCTAAAGCTTTTCCGTTTCTAATTACTGTAAACTCTGTACTACCTCCACCAACATCTACATATAAATAGGTTTTGTTTTTGTCTATAAAGCTATTTAAATCTGTAGCTGCTATAATTGCAGCCTCTTCTTCTCCATCTAT
>CAYRVY010000229.1:0-4349 GCA_964427695.1 uncultured Flavobacteriaceae bacterium | reverse complement strand
CGTTAATGACATCTGAAGATGAAAAAGAAATAAATAACGAGTCATTACCAGAAACGTTACCAATTTTATCCTTACGGAACACAGTTTTGTTCCCTGGAGTTGTCATTCCTATTACAGCAGGAAGAGATAAATCTATAAGGTTAATTAACGACTCTAATAAAGGTAGCAAAGTAATTGGTGTTGTATCTCAAAAAGATGAATTGGTTGAAGATCCATCAGCAAAAGACATCCATCATACAGGAACAGTTGCTCGAATTTTAAGAGTGCTTAAAATGCCTGACGGGAATACAACTGTTATTATACAAGGAAAAAAACGTTTTCAAATTACCGAAGTAATTACAGAAGAACCTTATATGAATGCTACAGTTCGAGAGTTGCCTGAAAGCTCTCCTGCTAAAGAAGACAAAGAGTTCTCTGCTATTATCGATTCTATAAAAGATTTAGCTTTAGAAATCATTAAGCACAGCCCAAATATTCCTAGTGAAGCTTCTTTTGCTATAAAAAACATTGAGAGTAATTCCTTTTTAGTGAATTTTGTGTCTTCTAATATGAATCTTTCTGTAGAAGAGAAACAAGAATTATTAGAGATAAACGACTTGCAAGAACGTGCATTGGCAACACTTAAATATATGAATATTGAGTTTCAGAAATTGGAATTAAAAAATGACATTCAATCTAAAGTGCAGAGCGATTTAAATCAACAGCAACGCGAATATTTCCTACATCAGCAAATGAAAACCATTCAAGAAGAACTTGGAGGTGTGAGTTACGAAGAAGAGGTTGAAGAAATGAAAGCTAAAGCAAAAAAGAAAAAATGGAATAAAGAAGTTGCAAAACATTTTGACAAAGAAATTGGAAAAATGCAGCGCATGAATCCACAAGTTGCCGAATATTCTATACAACGTAATTATTTAGACCTGTTTTTGGAGTTGCCTTGGAATGAATTTAGTAAGGATAAATTCGATTTAAAACGTGCTAAAAGAATTCTTGATAGAGACCATTTTGGTTTAGACGATGTAAAGCGAAGAATAATTGAATATCTTGCTGTGTTGAAAATTCGTAATGATATGAAATCTCCTATTTTGTGCTTGTATGGACCTCCTGGTGTTGGTAAAACGTCGCTTGGAAAATCTATCGCTGAAGCATTAGGAAGAGAATATATACGTGTTTCCCTCGGTGGTTTAAGAGATGAAGCAGAAATAAGAGGACATCGAAAAACATATATTGGAGCCATGCCTGGACGCATTTTGCAAAGTTTAAAAAAGGCAGGAACTTCTAATCCGGTTTTTGTGTTAGACGAAATAGATAAGCTATCTAACTCACACCAAGGCGATCCTTCTTCGGCAATGCTAGAAGTGTTAGACCCAGAACAAAACTCTGAGTTTTATGATAATTTCCTCGAAATGGGTTACGATTTATCTAAAGTAATGTTTATAGCAACTGCCAATAGCTTGTCAACTATTCAACCTGCACTTCTTGATAGAATGGAAATTATTAATGTTACTGGTTATACCATCGAAGAGAAAGTGGAAATTGGTAAAAGACATTTATTGCCAAAACAACTAAAAGAACATGGTTTAACAAGTAAGCATTTAAAAATTGCAAAACCACAATTAGAAAAAATAGTTGAAGGATATACTAGAGAATCAGGTGTTCGTGGTTTAGAAAAACAACTTGCTAAAATGGTACGTTATGCTGCAAAGAATATTGCGATGGAAGAAGGATATGATATAAAGATTTCTAACGAAGATATAATTAAAGTACTTGGAAGTCCAAAATTAGAACGTGATAAGTACGAAAACAATAATGTTGCTGGAGTAGTTACTGGTTTAGCTTGGACTAGAGTAGGAGGCGATATATTATTTATTGAATCCATTCTTTCAAAAGGAAAAGGAACTATGACTATTACTGGAAATTTAGGTAAGGTCATGAAAGAGTCTGCAACTATTGCTATGGAGTATATCAAAGCTAATGCAAAAGCTTTTGGAATTAGTCCAGATATTTTTGATAAGTATAATGTGCATATCCACGTTCCAGAAGGAGCAACACCTAAAGATGGTCCAAGTGCAGGAGTGACTATGCTTACATCATTAGTGTCATTATTTACACAGCGTAAAGTAAAGAAAAGCCTTGCAATGACTGGAGAAATAACATTAAGAGGGAAAGTGCTTCCAGTTGGTGGAATTAAAGAAAAAATCCTTGCTGCAAAACGTGCCAGAATTAAAGAAATATTGCTTTGCAAAGAAAATAAAAGTGATATTGAAGAAATAAAAGACGAATACCTTAAAGGGTTAACTTTCCATTATGTTTCCGATATGAGCGATGTTATTAAGCTTGCTTTAACTCAAGAAAAGGTTAAGAATGCTAAACAGTTATAAGCTAAAACATAGATTATATAACCGTTTTTTAGAAATTCAAAAATAATTCATTCATACAATCGTTTTAAGATAGATTTAGTTATTTTGCAATTTTATGATAAGAACCATTGTCACTACATTTTTTTTGGTTTTTGTAACTTCAATTTTTTCACAAGTAGGAGGAGAAGCAACTTACCAATTCTTAAATCTAGTGTCTTCTCCACGTCAAGCAGCTTTAGGAGGAAAAGTGCTTACTAATGTCGATTACGACGTTACTCAAGGCTTATATAATCCTGCCACAATTAATGCAGAAATGGATAATCAGTTAGCACTTAATTACTCTAATTATTTAGGCGGAATTAGTTATGGCACTGCTGCTTATGCATATACTTGGGACAGGAGAACACAAACAATACACGCTGGAATTACATATATAAATTATGGAGATTTTGATGGTTATGATGAAAATGGTGTGTCAACAGGATCATTTACAGGCACTGAAGCTGCTTTGTCATTAGGCTATGCTTTACAATTAGGACATACCGATTTTTATTTTGGTGGAAACCTCAAAATAATTACTTCAAAACTAGAACAATATACATCTTTAGGAATTGCTGCCGATCTTGGACTAATTTATATAAATGAAAATTTAGATTTTAATGCTGCAATTGCAGTTAGAAATATAGGCTCTCAAATAACAACTTATGCTGGATTAAATGAACCTCTACCTTTTGAAGTAGATTTTGGAATGTCACAAACTCTCGAAAATGTACCATTGCGTTGGCACGTAACGCTAGAGAATTTACAAAAATGGCCAATAGGAAGACCAAATCCAGCAAGAGCCACTAGCGATTTAGATGGAAACCAAACCGAAGAGAAAGTAGGATTCTTAAATAATACATTGAGACATTTAATTTTAGGAGCAGAATTATTTCCAGATAGAGGATTTAATGTTAGATTAGGATATAATTTTAGAAGAGCAGAAGAATTGCGAATATTAGAACAACGAAATTTTTCTGGATTGTCCTTTGGATTTGGAATAAAACTTAATAAAATGAGATTTAGTTACACACATTCAAGATATGCTGGAGCTTCAAATACTAGTTTTTTTGGTTTGCAAATAGATTTACAAGAGTGAAGAACATTATAATTGCCATAGACGGATTTTCATCAACAGGAAAAAGCACTATAGCCAAACAATTAGCTAAAACACTAGGCTTTGTTTATGTAGATACAGGAGCTATGTATCGTGCAGTAACATTATATGCAATACAAAATAATTATATATCTAAAGATAATTTTAAAGTTCATGATTTTGTGATGCAGTTAGATAATATAAACCTCTCATTTAAGTTTAATGCCTCATTAGGTTTTTCAGAAATGTATTTAAATGGCAACAATGTAGAAAATAAAATCCGCACTATGGAAGTTTCAGGTTTAGTAAGTACAGTTTCTACTATTCCAGAAGTACGCCAACAATTGGTAAAACTTCAACGAGAAATAGGAAAAAATAGTGGTTTAGTTATGGATGGTAGAGATATTGGCACTGTAGTTTTTCCTGAAGCAGAACTAAAATTATTTATAACAGCTTCTCCAGAAATTCGAGCCAAACGCAGGTATAATGAACTTACCCAAAGAAAAGAAAAAGTTAGTTACGACGAAGTATTAAAAAATGTAATTGAGCGTGATTATATCGATTCACATCGAAAACATTCACCATTAATAAAAGCAGAAGATGCTATAGAAATAGACAATTCTAATCTTTCTCTCGATGAGCAATTTGCTCAAATCATGCAGTTGTTAAATAAGACTTTGGAAATTGAAAAATAGTTTTAAATAATTTTTGTTCTATTATTAAAGTGACGGCAATTAAACAATATTAAATTATTTTTAACTTGTTAAAAACAAAAGTCTTATAGTCTTAAGTCTTCACGTCTTATATACTCAATACATTTAGCTTTTCGGGAATACAAAATTGACTAGGCTAATTTG
>CAYRVY010000228.1:0-4352 GCA_964427695.1 uncultured Flavobacteriaceae bacterium | reverse complement strand
AAGACTTTGTGGAGGAGATTTAGGATTTACATCTGCATTAACTTACGATTTTGAAGTGTTTTCTACAGCTCAAGACAGATGGTTAGAAGTAAGTTCTGTGTCTAATTTTGAAACATTTCAAGCCAACCGATTAAAATTACGTTTTAAAAATAGTAATGGCAAAAGTGAATTAGCACATACTTTAAATGGTAGTTCTTTAGCATTGCCAAGAGTTTTAGCTGGAATTTTAGAAAACTGTCAAACCGAAAAAGGTATTGTTATTCCAGAGGTTTTAGTGCCATACACAGGATTTACTATAATTGATTAATTTGTGGTTTTTTCTTTCTTAATAAATTAAAATTCATCAATTACATCGGTTAAGTGTTAATAAAATACGTTGTTTAACGAATTTAATCGTTTTTTCTTTGATTTTTAAAATATATTGTAGATGTTAGTACGACCCAAGTTAATTAACCTACACGATGGAAAATTTTAAACGCATTATGCTGCTAATAACATTAGTAGTATTAATAATAAAAGTTGTGATATAATTGAAATTTTGAATTAACCAAAAATCGAATTACAATTATTTTACAAGACATAAAAAATTACCAAAACTTAATACTTGAATCATTTTTATTAAAATATGATTAATAGCACATTTATTTTGGATGGTAATGCCTGAACTTCGGTTCAGGCATTTTTTTATAAAAACATTAATAAAAACTCACAAGCACATTTGTTATATTTACAAAAATCATATTTATGAGAATAGTGTTGCTTATATGTGTTTTCTTAACGTCTGCTTTTGTGTTCTCTCAAAACGAACAATTAGCCTTAAATTATTTTAATAAAGGAGAATTCAAAAAAGCGTTGATATCTTATAAAAAATTATATGAAGCCAATAAAGGCAACTCCAATTATCTTTTAAAGTTAGTACAAGCTCATCAACAGTTAGAACAATTTAATCTTGCCGAAGTATTACTGTTAAATCAAATTGAAAACAGCAAAAACCCACAATATTTAGTAGAGTTAGGTTACAATTTTCAACTAAAAAAAGAAGAAGATAAAGCTAATAATTATTATAATCAAGCAGTATTGAAGATTGAGAAAAATCCTTTAAATGCGTTTAATATTGCAAGACGATTTGAAGAACATGCATTGTTAGATTATGCATTAAAAGCCTACGAAAGAGGTATGGAATTAAGACCAGAATCTAACTACAATATCCAATTAGCACGAATTTATGGTGAGCAAGGAAAAGTTGAAAAAATGTTTAGTAGCTATATTAATTTTCTTGGGAGAAATGCTAATTATATTATTCAAGCAAAAAGAATATTTAGTGAGTATGTTTCAGAAAACGATCAGGACGAGAATAATAAATTATTACGAAAAGTATTACTAAAAAAAATACAAACACAACCTAATACATTATGGAACCAACTTTTAAGTTGGCTGTTTGTTCAGCAACGCGACTATAATAAGGCCTTTGCTCAAGAAAAAGCAATTTATAAACGTGAGCAAGAAACCATTATTGGTATCACAGATTTAGCAGCCATTACAATTAATGAGGGAAATAGAGAAATAGCAACCGAAATACTTAGGTTTATTATAAACAATGCTTTCGATTTAGATACAGTTCTTAAAGCTCATAAAGATATCTTGGAGATGGAAACTAAATATGCTTCTAAAAAAGACTATGTTAAAATAGATGAAAAGTATAAGGCTTTATTAGAAGAATTTGGGATGCTGCCACAAACTATAGATTTTCAAATGTCTTATGCCCATTTTATTGCTTTTTATTTAAACGATGCTAATACTGCAATAGCATTTTTAAAAGAGGCGTTAAAAATAAAATCTTCAAGATTTCATCAAGCTAAAGTTAAATTAAAACTAGGTAACTTATTAGTATTTCAAGAAAAATTTAATGAAGCATTGATCTATTTTTCTCAAATTCAAACCAGTCTAAAAAACAGTCCAATTTCTCAAGAAGCCAGATTTAGAGTAGCAAAAACGAGTTATTATAAAGGCGATTTTAAATGGGCAGAATCACAGCTTAAAATTTTAAAGTCTTCAACATCACAACTTATTGCAAACGATGCTTTAGATTTAAAACTACTCATTTCCGATAATAAATATGAAGATTCCTTACAAACGGCTTTAAAATTATATGCAAAAGCCGATTTAATGTCTTTTCAAAACAAAACAGATAAAGCAATTTCATTGTTGGATAAAATTTTAAAAGAACATAAAACGGAAACTATAATAGATCAGGCTTTATATAAACAAGCACAATTGTTTGAAAGTAAGAAACTATATAAAAAAGCTGAAGACAACTATCTTAAAATGATTGCTAATTATAGAGAAGATATTTTAGCAGACGATGCTTACTTTGCTTTAGCTGAATTATATCTTAATCATTTAGCACAGCCAGAAAAAGCCAAAGCCTTATATGAGCAAATTATATTTTATCATCAAAATAGTATCTATTTTGTTGAAGCAAGAAAAAAATATAGAGCGTTGCGAGGTGATGTGATAAATTGATAATATATGAGAAACATATTCCAAGCTATTTTAATTTTTTGTTGGACTATTCTAAGTGGGCAAGAAGTATATGAATATGAAGACGATATTAATAAAAATGGTATCTATTTATATGAAAATATAGATTTTTATAATCAAGAAGATGAAATAAAACTATCTGGAACTTTGCTTCTTCCAAAATCTAATTTTAATAAAGTAATAATAATTGTAGCTGGTAGTGGTTCTCATACTAGGAATGCTCATTATCGTTTGGCAGAAGAATTTTTAAATAATGACATTGCAGTTTTTAGATTTGATAAACGTGGAGTTGGCAAATCTGAGGGGTTAAAAAACAATCAAGTTACGAGCTATATAAGAGATTTATATTATGTAATTAAAGGGTTAAAGAAGAATCCTATTTTATTGCATAAGAAGTTAGGACTTGTTGGACATAGTATTGGAGGGTTTGCTACCATTGGTGTAATTAAAGAAGATATTAAAGTTGACTTCTTAATTCAATGGGCTACTCCAATAAAAAAGTATGGAGATTTTATTAAATACCAAACTATTATGCTTAATGATAAAGATAAAATATTAAAAGCATTTAAGGTTAAAAATATAGAGCAATCATTACATCTCTTAGATATTATTCATGAAACTATTTCGGAAAACAAAAACAAAGATTATTCTACAATATGTAAAAATATATTTTCAGTAACTAAAAAATATGGTTTCAAAAGAAAACAATTTGAATGGTATATTGAAAACCAAGATAATATTGATATCATAAAACAAGATTTTGAGAATGATTATAAAGAAATTAAAATCCCATTATTTTATATTATTGGTTCTGAAGATATGACTATAGACTCTTTAAGTAATATAAAAATGTTGAATGAATTTTCGAACAATAATATTGAAATAAGGAAGTTTGAAGGATTGAATCATTTTTTGACATCAGAGCCTGGTCCAATTTTAAAAATGAATAAAGAACTGTATCGATTAGATAGCAGAGCTTTGAGTGAAATAGTGAAATGGGTTTTAAATAGATGATTAACAAATAGTTATAGGGTGTTGATATTTTGCAAACAACTTAAAACTTTAAGTACTTATAACTTTAAATACTTTATATGATTATTTATAACGTAACCATAAATATTGACCGAAGCATCCACGAGGAGTGGTTAACCTGGATTAAAGAGCATATTCCAAAAGTATTAGCCACCGGAAAATTTACAGAAGCAAAGCTTACCAAAGTTTTGGTTGAAGAAGACATGAGAGGAACAACCTACTCAATACAATACAGAACAAAATCAAGAGAGACATTAGATGCCTATTATAGAGAAGATGCCGAAAAATTAAAACAAGATAGCTTAACACGATTTGCAGATAAGGCATTAGCTTTTAGAACAGAACTCGAAATTATTGATGAGTATTCAGGAACATTTAATTAGCTAAAAACATTAATAGAGTCAAAATAAATTCTCTCCTTTTGGGAGAGATGTCACGTAGTGACAGAGAGGGCACTTTGAATTTAAAATAAAATTTCGTGGCAAAAGACTATCAGGTAAAACCAAAAAAAAAGTTAGGTCAGCATTTTTTAACAGACGAGAACATTGCTAAAAAAATTGCAGACACTTTAAGTTTAAAAGGCTATAAAAACATCCTTGAAATAGGTCCTGGAATGGGAGTTCTAACCAAATACTTACTTCAAAAAAATATTACAACATATGTCATAGAGATAGACACAGAATCGGTAGAATATTTAAAAGTCAATTTTCTAAATCTTACAGATAGAATTATAGAAAAAGATTTTTTAAAGTACGATATAAACGCTGTATTTAATGGAG
>CAYRVY010000227.1:0-4360 GCA_964427695.1 uncultured Flavobacteriaceae bacterium | reverse complement strand
TATTTATGAAAAAAATAAATAAAATAATATTTGTACTACCCTCTTTAGTAGCTGGTGGTGCAGAACGAGTCATGTCTTTTATTGCTCAAAATATAGACTCGAAAAAATTCAAAGTCACGCTTCTTATTATTGGATTTGAAAAAGATTCAGCTTATCAAATTAATGGGATTGATGTAATATATTTAAATAAATCAAGAGTTCTTTATTCCATTTTTCCATTATTAAAATTTCTAGTTATTAATAAGCCTAAAATTGTCATAAGTGCAATTGGTCATCTTAATACAGTAATGGCATATTTATCAATTTTTTTTCCAAAAATAAAGTTTGTTTCTAGAGAGGTTAACATATTGAGTATTTTAGCATCCTATCAATTAAAGAAAGTAAGGTTTTCTAGTTTTTTTAATTTTTTTAGTAAAAGAAGGTTTTATTTTTTCGACAAAATTATATGTCAATCTAATGATATGCTCAGGGACATAAAGGAAAATAATAATATCCCAGAAAAAAAATTAAGAGTCATTAATAACCCTGTCACAGACGATTTCAAATTAAAATCTGAAAATGAAAAAAAGAGAGATGTAGTTCAATTTATAACAGTTGCAAGATTAAAAAGGCAAAAAGGTCATGAAAGAATTATTTATGCGCTTTCTAAAATAAATTTTCCTTATCAATACACCATTGTTGGCGATGGTCCAGAACAAGATAATTTGTTCAAATTAATTAAAACCTTAGGTATTAAAGATAAAATTATTCATATTCCTTATACAAACGATGTATCTAAATACCTTTCAAAAAGTGATTTATTTCTTCAAGGAGCATTTATAGAAGGTTTTCCTAACTGTTTATTAGAAAGTTGTGCTGTAGGAACTCCTATAGTAGCTTTTAAAGCACCAGGAGGAATAGATGAAATTATACTTGATGGGGTTAATGGGTTTATTTCTGAAGATGAAGAAGAATTTGTTAACAACATATTGAAATCGATAAAAAATCATAAATGGGATATCAAAGAGGTAAGTAATTCTGTTATTAGAAAATTTAACAAAGAAAAAATTATTCAACAATATGAAGAATTGTTTCTAAATATTTTAAAAGAATAAAACTATTTTTTATAAGATGAGTTATAAACAAAATTTAAGTATTCTTAGTATATCCCTTGGAAGTGGTGGAGCCGAAAAAGTAATAAGTCTTTTATTAAAAGAATTGATACATGATTACAAAGTAACTTTAGTTCTATTTTATAAAGAAGTACATTTCTCTATTCCTAAAGAGGTTGATGTTATTTTTTTTAATACAAAAAGCACTCACATACCGTTTTATTTAAAAATATTTAATTCACTTATTTTTACGGTAAAGTACTATCGTCTTTTAAAAAGGAAAAAAATTGATATTGCTATTTCTTTATTGGCTTTTCCAAACCTTATTAATGGAATTATTGCTGTTTTCAATAAAAATGTTAAAACTATAATTAGCGAACGTGGATTTCCATCATATAATACTACCAGTAAATTATCATTGTACATCTCTAAACTGTTTTATCCTATTTTTTATAATAGGTGTACTAAATTATTTTCGAATTCAGTTTATATTAATAAAGATTTAAATGATAACTTTGGTATTAAAATTCCTATGGAAGTTATTTATAACCCAATTGAAATACCAAAAAAGACAATTAACACAAATAGTTTAAGTCACGGTGTTAATTGCTTAAAAATTATAACGGCAGGTACTTTAAATACAAGAAAAAATCAAATAATGATTATTCGAGCTATTCAAAGCTCTAATAACAATTTTAAACTCAATATTTTAGGAGGTGGTGCATTAAAAGAGTATTTATCAAAAGAAATAATTAACTATAACCTCCAAGAGCAAGTATTTCTTAAAGGAAACGTAAAGAATGTGAATGAATACTTGTTAAAAAGTGATTGTTTTGTGTTGTCGTCTTTTACAGAAGGTTTTCCAAATGCATTATTAGAAGCTATGGCTATTGGCTTACCGTGTATTTCTACTAATTGTTTATCTGGTCCTTTGGAATTGCTTAACGATAATAAAGACGTTGATATAAAAAATGGAGAATTTTTTAAGGGTATGTATGGAATTTTAATTAATAACGATGACTATATAGGTTTAAAAAGAGCTTTGGCTTTTTTTAAAGACAATCCTGAGGAACGAAAAAAATACAGCAAATTGAGTTTAGAAAGATCAAAAGAATACCATCTTAAAAGTATATATTCAAAATTTCACCAATTTATAAACAACTAAAAATCTACAAAAAGCATGTGTGGAATTAACGGAATTATTGATAAGACAAGTCGTTGTGAAAATGAAATTACTGCTATTCTCACCAAAATGAACAACCTTATCATTCATCGCGGTCCAGATGATGATGGAGTATTTTGTGATGAGAGCAGTTCTTTTTCGGTAGGAATGTCCATGAGAAGACTCTCTATAATAGATTTAACTTCAGGAAATCAACCCATTTATAATAAGGATAAAAGTATTGTCATTGTTTTTAATGGCGAAATATATAATTATCAATCATTAAGGTTAAAATTAGAAGAAAAAGGTATTTCGTTTGTCACAAAAAGTGATACAGAAGTAATTTTAAAACTTTACGAGCATTATGGTGTTGATAGTTTTAAGGAGCTTGATGGGATGTTTGCTTTTAGTATTTATGATAAGTCAAAAAATAAATTATTCATTGCACGAGACTTTTTTGGAGAAAAGCCCTTGTATTATACAAAGACTGAATCAAAATTTTTATGGGCATCCGAATTAAAATCGATTATTAATTCTCAAAATTTAAAACCTAACATTAACAAGGAAGCATTAAACTTGTTTTTACGACTAACCTATATACCTTCGCCTTATAGTATCTATGAGGGAATATATAAACTTGAACCAAATAGTTATATTGAATATGACATAAATAATTTTGAATTTTCAATTCATACGATTCATAAAGAATTAAACTTTAAAAAATCAAATATTACATTTGAAGATGCAAAAAAAGAAGTCAAAAAGCATGTTTATAATAGTGTTGAGAGTCGTTCAGTATCAGACGTGCCTTTAGGAACTTTTTTGTCTGGAGGCGTCGATTCATCAATTGTGTCTTATTGTTTAGCTGATTTGCAAGATGCTAAAATAGATACATTCTCAATTGGATTTGAAAAAGCTTCATACAATGAAACAGATAAATCAAGAGTTGTTGCTAATCTTATCCAGAGTAAACATCATGAATTTATTATTAATGAAAACGATTTAAAACATAATATCCATGACATTCTTCTAAATTTTGATGAACCTTTTGCAGATTCTTCTGCTCTTCCAACTTTTTTAGTGTCTAACAGGACAAAAGCTCATGTCAAAGTTGCCTTAACTGGCGATGGTGGAGATGAAATGTTTGGTGGTTATAATAAATATTATATTGGAAAATTAAATAATAAGTACACGAAATTTGTTCCGAGTTTCATCCACCAGCCAATTAATAAGTTTTCAACTTCATTGCTAAAACGAAAAGATGACAGTAGAGGTTTTAAGTATAAACTTAATAAACTCATTAATGCTATTGATTATACTGATGGTTATTATTGGGATATTATTTCTTTAGGGTTTAACGAAAGTGACATTGAACAATTGCTCTCCAAAAATTGCCAACAGGAAAACCTCTTTAATTATTATAAGTACAAAACCAAAATAAATAAACCAGTATCACTAAACGATTTTAGGAATATTGACAGACATTTAAGTCTTGAAGGAGATATGCTCGTTAAAGTAGATAGAACTAGTATGTTAAATTCATTAGAGTGTAGAGCTCCTTTTTTAAATAGAGAGTTATTTAACTTTACTATGCAATTACCAGAAAACTTTTTGATAAATAAATGGAGCAAAAAACACATCCTAAAAGAAGCGTTTAAAGATGTATTCCCAGAAGGATTTTTAGAAAAGTCTAAACAAGGTTTTGGAGTTCCTGTTGGTAATTGGTTAAGAAAAAGCCTTAAAAAAGAGCTATTAAGTTTTATTGAAAAGGATTTTTTAAAAAATCAAGATATTTTTAATGTATATGCTATTATTGAGTTGGTTCAAAATCATCTGTCAGGAAAGCAGGATAATACTTTTAAGGTTTGGACATTCTACTGTTTTCAAAAGTGGTATAAAAGTATTTATGCTAATCTATAAAAAATAGTGTAAACATTAAAAATTGTTTATAGTTGCATCTCTATATATTAATGAATAATTTGGACACAAATCAATAATAGCATACACTTTGAAAAAAATAATTCGTATAACTACAGTACCAGCGTCGTTAAGAACACTTCTTAAAGGGCAATTACGGTTTATGAATCAGTATTTTAATATTATTGGT
>CAYRVY010000226.1:0-4376 GCA_964427695.1 uncultured Flavobacteriaceae bacterium | reverse complement strand
CAACTACTTATGCTCAAAGACCAAAGCAAAAAGAAGTTACAATAACTGGTAAAGTTATAGACAAAGATTCTAACCAACCATTAGAATACGCTACAATTGCTTTTTTTAATAAACGGCAAAATAAGATGATAACTGGTGGAATTACTGATGAAAAAGGTAATTTTAGTATTCCTGTACCAACTGGAATATATGATGTTTTAATAGAATACATTTCGTTTAAAACCCAAACTATTTCAGATAAAAGAATTTCTGTTAATGAAAACATAGGTGCGTTTTCTATGGAATTAGATTTAGAAGCTTTAGATGCCGTTGAAGTCATTGCTGAACGTACAACAGTTGAAATCAGGCTTGATAAGAAAATTTATAATGTTGGTAAAGACCTAACTGTTAGCGGAGGAACAGTAAGTGATGTATTAGATAATGTTCCTTCAGTTTCTGTAGATGTAGAAGGTGTTGTCTCATTAAGAGGAAATGAAAACGTTCGAATACTCATTAATGGAAAACCTTCTGCTTTAGTTGGCTTAAATTCTACAGATGCATTACGACAGCTTCCAGCTGAAGCTATTGAAAAAGTTGAAGTGATTACCTCTCCATCTGCAAGATATGATGCCGAAGGTACTGCTGGAATTATAAATATCATCCTTCGCAGAAGCAAACTACAGGGACTAAATGGTGCCATGACCACAAATGCAGGTCACCCAACTTCTGCTGGTATTTCTGGTAACATTAATTATAGAACAGGCGATTTAAACATATTCAACACTTTAGGATATAGATATAGAAAGTCTCCTGGTAGTTCATTTACTTCAACAAAATATCTTCAAAGTAATACTTTTATTGACGAAACCAGAGAATTTGATAGAATTAGAAAAGGCTTTACTACTAATTTTGGTGTAGAATGGTATATCAACGATTCTGCCTCATTAACAACTTCGATAGTATATAGAGATAGTGATAATGAAAATAACACTTCAAATCACTTACTTCAATTTGATGAAAATAGAGTTTTAACTGGAGAAAGCAATCGTTTTGATCCCGAATTGCAAAATAGTAAAACTGTACAATATTCAACGAATTTTACCAAAAATTTTAAAACCAGTGGACATAAATTTACTATGGAATTTCAGTATGAAGATAGTAACTCAGACGAGAAATCTGATGTAGTGGTCGATGGTTTATCATCAGAAAAAGTTTTAACTTTAGATGAGCAAAAACGTATTTTATTACAATCAGATTATGTACTTCCTATTGGTGAAAACATTCAATTAGAATTTGGTTATCGTGGTAGTTTTAGAGATAAAACAACCGATTATACTGTAGAGATTTTAAACGAAACTACTACTAATTTTGAAGTTGACACTGATTTATCAAACATATTAAATTATAAAGAACATATAAATGCAGTGTATTCACAATATGGAAATAAATTTAACAAATTTTCCTTTTTATTAGGTTTAAGATTAGAACACACAAGAGTAATAATTGACCAGCCAACCAGTGGTAATTATACAAAGAAAAATTATACAGGATTGTTCCCTACTGTAAACTTAAATTATGAGCTAAATGATAAAGAAAATATTACTTTAGGTTACAGCAGAAGATTGCGACGTCCACGTTCATGGTTTCTTAATCCTTTCCCATCAAGATCTAGTGTTACAAATATATTTACTGGTAATCCAGACCTAGACCCAAGCTATTCAGGTATTTTTGATTTAGGTTACCTAAATCGTTTTGGTAAAACTACATTGAGTACATCTTTATATTATCAGCATGCTACTAACGTTTTTAATTTTATAAGTTTTCCTACTGGAGAAACCGTAATGGTAAATGACCAAGAAGTACCTGTAATTCAAAGATCGCCTATAAACCTTTCGACTAACGATCGTTTTGGATACGAATTGAATATAACCTATAGTCCTAACAGAAAATGGCGTATTAATGGAGATTTCAACGTCTTTAAATCGGTTACAAAAGGAGATTATAATGGTGTGAATTTTGATGCAGATAATTTTAGTTGGTCGGCACGATTAAGTAATAAATTAACGCTACTAGAAAGTATTGACTGGCAAACCACAGTATCTTATAGAGGTCCAAGTGAAACTTCTCAAACCAAACGCAAAGGTGTTTTTTCAACTAACATGGCTTTTAGTAAAGATTTATTTAAAGACAAAGCTTCTCTTGCATTTAATGTAAGCGACTTATTTAATACAAGAAAACGTGAATCGGAAACCTTTACAGAATCTTATGAAAGTTTTGGCGAATTTCAATGGAGAAAGCGTAGTTTTAATCTATCGTTCACTTATAGATTTAACCAGAAAAAGAAACGCAGTAGAAACAGAGGCGATTTTAATGGAGGAGAAGATTTTGAATTTGAAGGCTAACATAAAAACATTTACAAACAAAAAAGGAAGCTAAAGAGCTTCCTTTTTTGTTTGTAATTTATAAATAACGCTTAATGCGATAATGCTTCATGTTTTGCTTTTTTGTTTGCTCTCATTTCTTTAAGCCATTCTATTAACGAGCCTCCAATCCAATAAGGAATTACAAAGACCATTAAAAATATCATTAACCAAAATCCAATTGTAAATATGGCTAAAAATGCTAAAAAACCTAAATATTGATCAAAATCGAACATAATGCTGTGTGTCTGTTAAAAATCTTGCACAAAGATAAGACAAAGCATTTTGTTTTACAATACTAAAATTACAATTTATTAACAGGATATTAAAAAGGTAGTTTTTGGGATTGTGCTTATCGTGCTTGTGCATGATTTTGTTGCGATTTGACTAGACTAAAATAGTAAAAAAACAACCAACATTGGAAGTGTCCGAGGATTTTCCGCAAGGAAAATCAACCAGCAATGAATTATGCACGGTGTTGTAAATAGTTGTTTACTATTCGTTTGTTTTATTTATTTCATTTTCATATTTCAACCAATCAATTTCCGCTTGTTCCTTTTCTTTTTTCATTTCTTCGGAAAGTTCTTTCTTTTCTGTGAAATTCAATGATAATTCATTTTCTTTATATGAATTTCGATTGTTAATCGGTTCTACTCGTATTCTATTTCCTGATTCGTTGTAATATATATAGCCAACGTCTTCTATTAGTTCGACTTCTTTAACTCCATTTTCAAACCATCTGTCATAAGTCTTTTTTCGATTGAAATTACTAATTCTGATATACTCTTTTCCATTCTCAAAATATGTTGTTCTTGCGTATTCAGAATATCCATCTTTTAGTTCTTCTTTTACACTTAAATTTCCATTTTCAAACCATTCACATGCTAATTTGAAAGGTTTTCCTTTTTTAGTTTTTTTGAAAGATTTTTTATTTCCAGAAGGATAGTAAGAAGTTAGAGTGATTACTTTTTTCTTTCTTTTTACGCTTATTCGTAAAACACCATTTATTCTACATTCTAACTTGAATTTTCTAGATTGCTTATACTCTTTGTCAAAATCATGATTAAATTGTTCGTCAATTATATCGAATTGAGCAAAAGGTATTTTGTCTGAAACATATAAATTTTCGATAAAGTATTTTGAGTATATTCGACGTGAATAAACTGGTAATTCATTTTCTCTTAAAGCTTTAAATACTTCTAAAGTACCTCCTTTAATTCCGTCTGAAAAAAATTCGTCGAGGGTTTCTTCGAATTCAAAAGTTCCGTCGTTATCGTAGCTAAAAACTTTTTGTACACTATTTGGTGTATTTAGATAATTGAATTGAGAAAGAGTAGGTATTTCTTCAAATTTTTGTTGTGCAACAAAATCAATTTTATTTAAATCAAATTCGGGTTTGAAATCTTCAGGATAAAATACAGAATCCTTTGGCTTCCATTTCCCTCCTGGATTTAGATTGGTTAATATTCCTTCGTTTAAAACTTCTCTTCCTAATTTGTATATTATTAATCTTTCTAATTCGAATGCAGTTTCTTCGTCAAGGTTTGTAAATAGAACTTCAATTTTTATATCTAAACCAGAATTTTGAATGTTTTTAATTCTTTCCAGTTTTGCGTAATTGAAGTCAAACCTCTTTGGTTTTAAATGTGATAAATATCTTTTGCCTTTACCTTTTCCAATGTAAAAGTATTGGTTATCCCTTGGGTCTATTAATCCGTAAACGTAATATTCTTTTTTGTTCAAGGGTTTCTTCACAATTATTTACAATGTTAAGATATTATTCGTTTTAATGACTCATATCGTACGATAAGCGAAGGTATATTTTAAATCTCAAGAAGTCAATAACTTAAAGCCTTTTAAAAGTGAAACTTAATGAACAACCCCGAAGCAGAGCTTCGAGGTATCCACTTAACCAAACAAACTTAGTTGGCTCTTATGATAACTCTTGTATTCTTTTGAATCATTCCCTTGTGTGCT
>CAYRVY010000225.1:0-4381 GCA_964427695.1 uncultured Flavobacteriaceae bacterium | reverse complement strand
GAGTGTTATGGGTTTTGAGAAACAAAAACAAGCTTTTCGTCCTTTAATTCCAGATATAAATTTTATTGAATTCAATAATGAAGCCGATTTACAACAAATTACAACAAAAACTGCTGCAGTAATTTTAGAAACCATACAAGGAGGAGCTGGATTTATTGTGCCAAAAAACGATTACCTAAACAAAGTGAGACAACGCTGTAACAAAGTTGGAGCCATTTTAATATTAGACGAAATTCAAACAGGAATTGGTCGTACAGGAAAACTGTTTGGTTTCGAACACTATAATTGTGTGCCAGATGTTGTAGTAACAGGTAAAGGACTTGGTGGTGGATTACCAATTGGAGCGTTTACTGCTTCAAAAGAAATGATGGATTGTTTAATGGATAATCCCAAGTTAGGACATATTACTACTTTTGGAGGCAACCCTGTAATTGCTGCTGCTGCTCTAGCGACCTTAAAAGAAATTACAACTACCATACTTATTGCCGGAGCTTTAGAAAAAGAAATTTTGATCCGCAAACATCTTGTGCATCCTTTAATACAGGAAATAAGAGGAAAAGGACTTATGCTTGCAGCAATATTTCCTTCTTCTGAAATTGCTAATCAAGTGATTTTAAAATGTCAAGACGCAGGATTAATTTTATTTTGGTTACTTTTTGAACCTCGAGCTATACGAATTACACCACCACTTACAATATCTAATGTTGATATAATTAAAGGCTGTAAAATTATTATCGACGCATTAAATAAAATATCAAAATAAAAATTCACTTTAATTTTTTGTTAACTATTTTGTTGAAAACATTTAAAAAAAAAAAAGGTTTCATGACATATAGAATACTACATTTATTCTCATAAACTTTTAAAAAATCCTATGGAGTTTAGTCAGTACGACGACGACAATTTATCGCTCTCAAAGTTTGAGTCTATGTTAAAAACAAACCATGTTTTGTTTTTTGACTCTAATGAATTCGAGAATATCATACACCATTATATGGATATTGGTAAAATGGCTTTAGCTAAAAAAGCTATAAAATTAGGTTTAGAACAACATCCTGCATCTACAAGTTTAAAATTATTTCAGGTAGAAGTATTTGTCTTTGAAAATAAGCTGAAAATGGCAGATCAACTTTTAAATAAGCTATACGAAATAGAACCTTTAAATGAAGATATTTATATTCAAAAAGCCAATATTTTATCTAAAAAAGATGACCATGAAAAAGCTATAAGTATTTTAAAACAAGCACTAGAGTTTTCCGAAGAAAATGCAGACCTATTTTCTCTAATAGGTATGGAATATTTGTTTTTAGATAAATTTGAAGATGCAAAATTTTATTTTATAAAATGTTTGGAAGCAGATTATGAAGACTATTCTGCGCTTTACAATGCCATTTATTGCTTCGAATTTTTAGACCAAAACAAAGAGGCTATAGAGTTCTTAGATGCTTATTTACAAAAAAATCCTTATTGTGAAGTAGCTTGGCATCAACTTGGAAAACAATATTATTATACCAAAGATTATAAAAAAGCTTTAGCTGCATTTGATTTTGCAATAATATCAGACGATCTTTTTATTGGAGCATATCTGGAAAAAGGAAAAGTTCATGAAAAGCTTAAACAATTTGATATAGCTATTGAAAATTATAAAATCACTTTGGCGTTAGACGATCCTACATCTTTTGCACTATTGCGTATTGGCAAATGTTGGGAAAAATTGGGTCAGGACGATTTAGCAGTACTATACTATTACAAAACTGTGGAAGAAGATCCACTATTAGATAAAGGTTGGATAGCAATTACAAACTTTTATAATAAAAATAAAAATTATCAAAAAGCATTGCACTATATAAACAAGGCAATAAATATAGATTCTGAAAATGTTATTTATTGGAAATTATATGCCCAGATTAACCAACGACTACACTTTCTAGAAGAAGCCGAAAGAGGTTATAAAAAAACATTAGAACTAGGCGATTATGAGTTGGATATTTGGTTAGCAAGAGCAGATATTCTTATTGGTTTGGGCGAATATGAAGCTGCTAGTTTTAGCTTAATTCAAACCACAGAATTCTATTCAGAGCAAGCCGAAGTAGAATATCGTTTGGCAGGACTTTATTTTATTACAAATCAATCTGTTAAGGGTTGTTTTCATCTTAAAAACGCGTTAGCTTTAGACAGAGACTATGTTTTTATAATCGAAGAATTATTTCCAACGGTCTATAAACGTAAATCAATAAAGGAAATATTGGCAAAATTTTAAAAACGCTAAAACTAAAATTCTATATCTTTATCTTTCCGTAAAAAAATCAAATGCAAAGACATTTTTTAAATTACATTATTATTTCGTTAAAAGGAATGGCAATGGGAGCAGCAGATGTGGTTCCTGGTGTTTCGGGAGGTACTATTGCTTTTATTTCTGGAATTTATGAAGAGTTAATAACATCTATCAACAATGTAAACTTATCTTTATTAAAAACCTTTAAAAAAGATGGATTCTCTGCTGCTTGGAAGCAACTAAATGGTAGTTTTTTATTAGCACTTTTTGTTGGAATAGGAATCAGCATTCTTTCATTATCAAAAGGAATAAAATGGTTATTAGAAAATGAACCAATCTTACTATGGTCTTTCTTTTTCGGATTAGTTGTTGCAAGTATTTTATTTGTAGGTAAACAAATAACGAGATGGAATGTCGTTTCTGTTTTGTGTTTAATTGCTGGTGTATTTGTTGCATTTTATATTACGACATTACCACCATTAAACACAAATGAATCTAATTGGTTTATATTTATAGCAGGTGCTTTGGCAATATGTGCCATGATACTTCCTGGTATTTCTGGAGCATTTATTTTAGTACTTTTAGGTGCTTACGAACCAATTTTAGATGCCTTAAATAATCGAGATTTTAAAACCATTTTTATTTTTATTTGTGGTGCAATAGTAGGGATTTTATCATTTTCAAAATTATTGAAATGGCTTTTTAAAAATCATCGCAACCTAACTTTAGCGATATTAACAGGTTTTATTTTAGGTTCGTTAAATAAAATTTGGCCATGGAAAGAAACTTTGTCCTGGAGAATTAACTCCAAAGGTGTTGAAGTTCCATTTCTAGAGCATAGTGTCTCGCCATTTTCTTTTGAAAATGATAATCAATTAGTTTCAGCAATAGCTTTTATGACAGTTGGATTTTTAGCTATTTTTATATTAGAAAAAATAGGTTCAAAACGTTAAAAATGCAAAGCACAAGAACACTTTCTGATAAAATTTTTCTCTTTTTAAAAGGGCTGGGCATGGGAGCTGCAAATAAAGTTCCAGGTGTTTCAGGTGGTGTTGTTGCGTTTGTAGCAGGATTTTACGAAGAGTTTATTTATTCCTTACAAAAATTTAATATCAAAGCTTTTAAGCTTATTATTAATGGTCGGTTTACCAGTTTTTATCGCTATATAAATGGTCGGTTTTTAGGTATCCTTTTTTTAGGAATGATCTTTAGTTACTTTAGTATATCTAAAGTTCTAGATTACCTCATTGTTAATTTCGAGCTTTACGTTTGGAGTGTTTTCTTTGGAATGATTATTGGCTCCATTTATTATATAAGTAAAGATTTTAAAGACTGGAATATTAAAACAATTGTAGGATTAATTGTTGGAATAGCAATAGGAATAAGTATTAGTTTTTTAGATCCTGCAAAGGAAAATGACAATCTTTGGTTTGTATTTTTTTGCGGTATTATTAGTGTATCAGGAATGACATTACCTGGGTTTTCTGGCTCATTTATTTTAATTTTATTAGGGAATTATGTGTTGCTTTTAGTAGACTCGGTTAACGCTCTTTATGATACTATTTTCGATATTTTTACTGGTGATTTTAGTTTTATAGAAAATCCTGTTAGGATAAGAATGCTTAAAATAATTGGTGTTTTTACTTTTGGTTCTTTTGTAGGTCTAGTAACTTTTTCACATGTAATCAGCTATGTTTTAAAGCATTATAAAAACATAACGCTTTCTGTTATTATGGGTTTTATTATTGGTTCTCTTGGTGTGGTGTGGCCTTGGAAAATAACCATTTATAAAACCATTGAAGACGGTTCGTTTTTATTAGATTCAGAGGGAGAAAAAGTAATAGAGAATTTTAAACGTTATATACCAGAATTTTCTACTGAAGCCTTTATTGCAATGGCATATATTGTTTTTGGAATATTAATTGTTTTAGCATTAGAATGGTATGGTCAAAAAACAAGGAAAATAAATGTCTAAATTCGGTCTTATAGGAAAAGATATTGAATTTTCATTTTCAAAAGCATACTTTACAAATAAGTTTGAAAGTGAAGAATTACCACATACATATCAAAATTTTGATATTGAATCTATTGACAATTTTATAGATA
>CAYRVY010000224.1:0-4390 GCA_964427695.1 uncultured Flavobacteriaceae bacterium | reverse complement strand
TCTGGTAGAATCTGTTTAAATGAAATTGGCTGCGCATTATTTAATAATGCAGCACTTACTGCTACAAGTGTACTAATGGTTAAGACAATAATAATAATTTTCATTAAATTATCTAATAACTTGTATTTGCCAATAATTAATAAGCTCAAACATATTAACAGTATAATTACTGTCCAAACCTCAATACTTACAAAATCTCCAAATAACGACGATGCTAAACCAGCAGTTACAATGGTAACAGCAGTTTGAATAGTAAACATCGTAGCGATAGACAGTATGAAATACGTAACTAAAACGCCTTTGCCCAATTTTTTATAACCATCTAATAAACTTTCACCAGTTGCTGAAGCGTATCGAGGTCCATATTGAAAAAAGGGATATTTAAACAAATTTACCAATAACAAAGCCCAAAGCAATCCTAATCCAAATTCGGCACCAGCTCTTGTAGATTGTACGAGATGGGACACACCAATTGCTGCGCCAGCAAATAATAAACCAGGACCAAGTTTTTTAAAGTTAACTTTCATCGATTTGTTTTTATTATTATTTCTGAATAATTTCTGCAAGCAATTTTTTTGCGCGAAGTAATTTTACTTTTACATTACTCATAGGCTCATTTAATTTGTCTGAAATTTCCAAATAACTTAATTCCTGAAAGTATCTTAAGTTTATTACTTCTTGATAATGAGGTTTCAGTTTCTTAATATCATGTAGCAATTTTTTTAAATTTTGTTCTGTTATAATTTTATCTTCTGGAGTTGGTGTTTCATCAATAATATCATAAAAATGTTCATTAGTTCCATTTGTTTCTTCATGAGGTACTGATGTTTTCTTTTTACGAAGAAAATCAATATGAATATTTTTAGAAATAGTAAAAAGCCAGGTTTTAAATTTATAGTTTTCGTTGAAGGAATTTATTTTATCAAATGCTCGAGAAAATGTTTGAATGGTTATGTCTTCGGCATCATTTTCGTTTTCGGTACGTTTTAATAGGAAACCATAAACGTCATTCCAAAATGTGTCTAACAAAAAGTTAAACGCTATTTGATTGTTTTCTTTAGCTTTTTTAATGGCCTGTTTTATCTCCAATTACTGGTTTTTGAAGTAAGATTTGAGATAAAGATAAAAAATTGTGAGATAATTAAAAATAATTCTAATAAAGGTAGTAAAACTAATGTGTCGAGTTCGTTTAGTTTTTTTGCTGAAAACCCAATGCTAATGTATTGTATTATAAACCTTAAGAGTATTAATACGATTACAGTTTCCCATCTAAAAAGAAATGATAAAAGAATTATACCTAAAACCCAAAACAGGAGCTGAGACATGTAAAACAACCCTAACATGAACTTGTGTTTTAATTTATAATATTTTGAGGTAGATATATGTCTTCTTTTTTGTTTAAACCAGTCTTTAAAGCTAGTTTCAGGTAATGATTCTGTAAAACTACCTTTTGTAAAGCAGATACTTGTGTTTTTAGAATTTGCCACTTGGTTAATAAACAAATCGTCATCGCCAGAGCGTATATTCATGTGGTTCATAAATCCATTAGCCTTAAAAAACACATCCTTTCTATAAGCTAAATTGCGTCCAACTGCCATATAAGGCATTCCAATTTTTGTATAAGAAAAGTATTGAATTGCGGTTAGTAAAGTTTCATAACGAATTAATGTGTTTAAAAATGAATATTTACTCTTTTTATAGCCTCCGTATCCTATTACAATGGATTTTGTATTACTAAAATGACTGCTCATTGTTGCAATCCATTGTTTAGAAATTGGTTTGCAGTCGGCATCTGTAAGAAGTAGATAATTATTTGTAGCTGCTTTTATACCAAGCGTTAAAGCGTATTTTTTGTTTCCCCAAAAGGCTTCAATGTTTTTTACATTAACAATTTTTATCTTGCTGTGTGTTTTTGCAAAAGTCTCCATTACATCTAACGTATTGTCGTATGAAGCATCGTTAACTAATACGATTTCAAAATTTGGGTAATCTTGTTCTAATATAATAGGAAGAAATTGCTTTAAATTTTCGGCTTCATTTTTTGCACAAATAATTACAGAAATTGCAATGTTCTTTTTTGAAGGTGTTTTAGATTTTGCAAAAGCGAATCCGGAAAAAACAAAACCATAATATATAAACTGAATAATAATAATAATAATGAATGTGTAAAATAAGATATCTAACACAATCATTATTTTTTATGAGTGTTGAGGTTCGTCGCAATCTATAAATTGATCTGGAGTTTTTCCGCAAAAACCACACGACTCACCATATTTATTAAGCATTGGATTTTGGCTCGCACAAGTACCAGCAAATTTGCCGTCTTTTTTCGCCCAAATTTTTATCGCTATTCCTGCAATAGCAAAACCTAAAAGTAATAGTGTTATTAAAAGGAGTTTCATGTGTTTATATTTATTGTTTTAGCGGTCACATTGAATATCCATATAAACATTCCCTTGGGCATCAAGATTTAGTTATGGATGTTTCATGTGTGAATTCTTATTGTTTTTTAGTGATTATCCCGATAGCTATCGTGACAGTTTACTATTAATCATTTCCATAAGAAGCAAAAACTTTAGCATACTAGTTTCGTCAGTAAAAAATGATTTTTACAAAGATAAGTTTTTATATATTATAATTTATGAATTTACTAATTATCCTTAATAAGTAAAATTTGCGCAACAGCATTTTCTAATGATGCGCTTTCAGTACCACCTTTACGCTCGATAGTAATACTTAAACTTAAAGCATTTTCTATATATGGAACCGATTTTAATTTACGATCGTTAAGATCTAATATACCTAGATTTACCATTTTGTCTTGAAGATTTGCCCACATTTGGTAACTTTGTTCTTCTGAAAGCTCTGGCAATGATATTACATCTATTAATGATGACTTTTCGATAGGATTAATATATGCTACCGCTTTTAAATCTTTGGCTCTTTCATTACCACGAAGTATATACTTTTGGGTTTCAGGATTGTTAAGTCTCATAAGTTCTCTCATAACTTTATCAAGCTTATCATTATTATTTTCGATATCGCCTCTTAAATCAAAAATTTCCTCTGCAATAGTGTTATTCTCATCTAAAAGACTCTTATTTTGATTATAAAACATATAAGAACTTCCAGCAAAAATTAGAGCTGTAATACTTGCTGCAATACTATACCAGAATGGGATTTTGCGTTGCGTATGTAATTGAACAACAACTGGATTATCTATAGCTTTTACAATAGCATCTAAAGTGTGAGAAGGAGGATTAATTGCATTAGACCTCGCAGCCAACTCTAATTGTATTTGTAAAATTTCGTATTCTTCTTTTATATCTGGGTATTTAGTAATGTAGGCTTCTACTTTATGTGTTTCGCTAACTGTAGTAGCACCAATTAAGTATTTATCTAATAAACCAGACTCTGAAAAATCGTGTACTTCTTTTTCCATGATTTTACTTTTTAAGGGTTATAGATCTTTTTAAGTTCTCGTAATCCAATTTTTAATCTAGACTTAACTGTACCTAAAGGAATACTTAACTCTTCACTGGCTTCTTGTTGCGTCATGCCTTCAAAAAACAAAGCCTTTAATATAATTTGATATTTAGATTCTAAACTTGCAACATGTTTTTTTAAATCTATTGTATCTTGATTTAAACCAGATGTTGATAATTTATATACGTTAGAGTCGGCAATTTGGATTTCTTTGGTAAACTTAATGCTATGGCTTCTTAACTTATCTATGGCAGTATTTCGTGCAATTCTATAAAGCCATGTAAATAGTTTTGCTTTATTAGAGTCGTATTTTTTAGCATTTCTCCAAATTTTAATAAAACTTTCTTGTAAAGCATCTTCAGCTAAAGCATTATCAATTGTAATTTTTTGAATTACGCCTAGAAGTGAACTAGAATAATTTTCATAAATTAATGAAATTGCTCTTTTATCACCTTCTTTTAAAAGGCTAACAATATGTTGCTCTAATTTTGAAACCAAATTATTTTTTTATTAAATAACGAACAAGTTTAAATAATATTTACTTCTACTTCTAAATGAATATCAAAAATTCGTTTAACAGTAGATTGAATAAGTTGTGCTAATTTAAAAATATTCTCACCTTTTGCATCATCATAATTAACTAATACTAAAGCTTGTTTATTATGCACACCATAATTTCCAAAACGTTTTCCTTTAAAGCCAAGATGTTCAATAAGCCAACCAGCAGGGATTTTTATTTGGTTTTCTGAAATGAAATAGCTAGGTGTTTCAGGAAAATTAATTTTTAATGTATTGAAATGAGATTTAGAAATAATAGGGTTTTTAAAAAAGCTTCCGCTATTACCAATAATTTTTGGGTTAGGTAATTTTGATTCTCTAATAGTTATTACAGCATTTGAAATAT
>CAYRVY010000223.1:0-4396 GCA_964427695.1 uncultured Flavobacteriaceae bacterium | reverse complement strand
ACAGTCTAAACAAATAACATCGTCATTAATTACTTTTAGGTAATGCTCTTCTAATCCATTATCAAGAATATCTCTGGAATGACTGTAATTTCTATGGAAAGAATAGGTGTTATCATTTGTATTTACAATACTACCTTCTGGTAAATAAAGTGTTACTTCTACTTCTTGATCTCTAAATTTGTTTTCAGCATTAGTTAAGAAATATGCATCTAATAATAACTCATTGTTATTGAATATATAATCATACTCGATATTTTCTGCACGTTCTTTTGCGTTTTGATAATTATTTCCTCTTGCACTTCTTGCTACACTTATTAAGGCTGATGAATTTTTCGTAGATCTGAATATTAATCTCACATTAGAAGAATAGATTACCTTCTGGTCATTTTCATCATAAGTAATATCGAAATCATAATCTCTGTATAAATAGTTAGAATACAATTCGTTGCCTGCCATTTTTACATATAAAGTATCATTAGCTTTTATATTGATTTCTTTCTTTTCTGTTACATTAGCTTCTCTGGCAAATTCTGTTACTTCTCTTGCGGCGAAAATTAAAAGTGTAATAATTGAAACTAACCAAATACCAAGTAGTGTAAAGTTTGCAATTTTTCCTAACGATTTAATGTTGTTTACAAGAATTTTAAGTCCAAGTATGAAAATATAGAAAAATGGAATCCCAACAGCAAATAGAGCTAACATTGAAACGACCCAAATTGGTAAATTTGTAGAGCTAACTGCTTCAGCAAAGTCAACTCCAGGAAAATGGAAGATATCCGCTACACCTAATGATAATAAGCCTATAACAAGTCCGATTAAAGTTGAAGCACCAACTATCATTAGTATAATTCCAAAAAACTTTGCAAATATAGTACAGCAAAACAAAAAGATATTTCCTAGGGCATCAAAAAAGGATCTTGAAGTAGATTGTACTTTATCACCTACTTTGCTAAAGTCTTTTTGTTTAACTTTATCTGCAACTCCTTCAATACTATCTTTAACACTACTAAACCCTTCTTTTACTTTTTGCTCTATATTAGTAATGTTAACAGGCTTTCCCGACATTGATAGTTTATCTGCTGTAGTTTCAGCAGCAGGCATTAAAATCCATAATAATATATATATAAGAATTCCTGTACCTCCAAAAATGAATAGACAAACCCATGCCAAACGAATCCATAAAGAATCGATATCGAAATAATGGCTCAATCCAGACGAAACTCCTCCAATATAAGCGTTTTCGGTATCTCTAAATAATCTTCTTTTCGACTTTGTTGATTGACTTGGTTGTGGTTCGTCTTCAAATATTTCTTCATCTACAATATAGTCTTCGGGTTGCCCCATTATTGTAATAACCTCTTCAACTTCTTTAATAGAGATTACTTGCTTTTCATCTTTAATTCTTTCATTAAATAATTCAGCAATACGAGTTTCAATATCTAAAATAATTTCTGAACGTCCTTGCGAATCTGTGAATGAACGTTTTATAGCCTCAAGGTAGCGTTGTAGTTTTGAGTATGCATTTTCATCGATATGAAAAAATATACCAGCTAAATTTATGTTGACTGTTTTATTCATTTTTTTGTAGTTTTTTTGCGTGTAACTAAATTAATAGCATTTTGTAAATCGCTCCAAGTGACGTTTAATTCTTTCAAAAATAATTTCCCTGTTTCAGTAAGACCATAATATTTTCTTGGCGGTCCGGAAGTGGATTCTTCCCAACGATAATTGAGAAGTCCAGCGTTTTTAAGTCGTGTAAGTAAAGGATAGATTGTACCTTCTACTACCAGCAGTTTTGCATCTTTTAAAGTGCCCAGAATTTCTGCTACATAAGCTTCATCATCCTTTAAGATGCTCAGTATACAGTACTCTAAAATACCTTTGCGCATTTGTGCTTTTGTGTTTTCTATTTTCATTTGCTAAATAGATTTTAATTTGAAACTGTTCATTTTTTGATTGATTTGATTGATGAATCTTTTATATTATTTTAAAAAATTGATTGTTATAGGATAATTAAATAATTCGCCATCTTTTGCTTTTAAACTTGCCTTTATAACAAATACGATTTCTAAAATGAATGCTAAAATTGCAAATCCTCCTAAAATTCCTGTAAAATATAAAAGTGGGGAAGGTCTTCTAATATTAAAATGAAAGTCCTTAAACCCATGAAAATCAATAAAATCTATTCCATTAAAAAAATTGAAAATAAAGAATGGAATTGTTATAACTCCAATTATTAGACAGTATAGCAGGATGCTTATTTGAAAGTTAATAATTTGCTTTCCATGAGCATCAATAAAGGGAGATTTATCTTTATTAGCAACCCATAGTATTAGTGGTCCAATAAAGTTTCCAAAAGGAATAATAAACCTTGAAAAGGTAGATAAATGTATAAAAGTTGCGATATTTTTGTGATGATTGTCGATCATAATTTAAAACGTATAGTAGTTTCTTATGCAAATATATGTATAAAAGATAGTAATATGTAAAACACAGTACTATAATTAACACAAATTTAACATTTAGCAGTGTCAATTATTTTTATAACTTCGTAGAAAATTAATGTACTTATGACTATTTCTCCCAGTAAACTCAACACTTTTTTAATGTTTAAATTACCAGCTGCATATATTTGTGGTATAAGGGCAAAACTTATAGATGATAAGAAGTGTATTGTAAAAGTAAAGCATAGATGGATTAATCAAAACCCATTTAAATCTATGTTTTGGGCAGTGCAAGGTATGGCTGCCGAACTAACAACTGGTGCTTTGCTTACAACAAAAATTAGGGCAAGCGGCAAAAATATATCGATGTTAGTTGCAAACAATAATGCAAACTTCACAAAAAAGGCAACAGGAATAATTACGTTTGTTTGCAAAGAAGGTCACTTAATAGATGAAGCAATACATAATGCAATCACAACTGGAGAAGGACAGACAATTTGGATGAATTCAAAAGGAACTAATCAAGAAGGCTTACAAGTTTCAAGTTTTAATTTTGAATGGACCATTAAATTAAAAAGCTAACTTTTTAATTTTTAGTTGGCAGTATTCAGTTTGCAGTAACTCTAATTGGTATTTGATGTTTAAAAATAGAAATTTCTATTTCATTTGTAACAAAATATAATTTTCATCAACATATAAACAACTTAACAAAAAACAACTCAACAATTATGACAGCACACGAAATAGACTATAAAATTTATGGTGAAGAAATGCAATTTGTAGAAATAGGACTCGATGTTAATGAAGGTGTAATAGCCGAAGCAGGTAGTTTTATGATGATGGACGATGGTATTAAAATGGAGACTATTTTTGGAGACGGCTCTGAAAAAGATCAAGGATTTTTAGGAAAGATATTTGGAGCAGGAAAACGATTGCTTACTGGTGAGAGTTTATTTATGACTGCTTTTTATAATATCCTTTCTGGAAAACGGAATGTGTCTTTTGCATCACCTTATCCTGGAAAAATTGTTCCAATAGATTTAACAGAGTTTCGAGGTAAATTTATTTGTCAAAAAGATGCTTTTTTATGTGCTGCAAAAGGTGTAAGCATTGGTATTGAATTTAGTAAACGATTAGGTCGTGGACTTTTTGGAGGCGAAGGATTTATTATGCAAAAATTAGAAGGCGATGGAATGGCGTTTGTACATGCTGGAGGAACAATGGCAAAAAAAGAGTTGCAAGTTGGCGAAACTTTACGCGTTGATACAGGGTGTATTATTGGTTTTACTCAAGATATAGATTATGATATCGAGTTTGTTGGTGGCATAAAAAATACCATATTCGGAGGCGAAGGTTTATTCTTTGCTAAGCTACAAGGTCCTGGAATAGTTTATATTCAATCTTTACCATTTAGTAGATTAGCTGCTCGAGTTCTGGCAACTGCACCAAGAGGTGGAGGAAAAGATAAAGGAGAAGGTAGTATTTTAGGAGGATTAGGAGATTTGCTTGATGGTGATAATAGGTTTTAATTGAGTCATAATTTTTAAAATTTGAATTGATTATACTAAAATAGTAATGAATAAAGTTTTAATATTGTAGAAGACTAATAACCAAAACTTTAAGCTTTTTTTGCTGTTAAAATTTTGTTTAAAGAATGATTGTTTCATTTTTTTTTATAACTTTATTGAAATTTTAAATGATATCTATGGTATAAATCTACTTTTAATTTTAACCAATTAATTTAAGATTCCTTATGGCAAGAGCAATGTTTGAGTACACAAAAACGGTACTTAAAAAAGTTAGTTTTGATGTTAACTTGTTTTGCAAAGAGTTAGAAAAAGCTTTAAAACGCTTATTACCTTACGAGATTGAAGAGTTAAAGATTTTTATTAAATCTCTTATATTGCAGAACCCAGAGTTAGACAAATGTTTAATTTATTTAAAACCATAAA
>CAYRVY010000222.1:0-4397 GCA_964427695.1 uncultured Flavobacteriaceae bacterium | reverse complement strand
GTTAAGTAATTATCCCAAGTTGCTCTTGTTAAAGGATCTGGAAATTCTTGCAACCAAGGATTGTTGGCTTGTTGCCCATCTCCCATTCCTGTTTTAGGGTATAGTGTTAATTCAAAACCATTTGTTGTTGCTGAAGCTAATATTCTTGCTGCTGCATTTGCATTTACTATTGCATCTGTTTCTTCTGCTGAATCTTGTGCAAAATCTTGTGTGTTTTCTGAAGTAGAACTACTTCCTACAAAAACTCCATCATGCAAAGCTTTATTCCAAGATGAACCATTTAGGATATTATCCTCCCAATTGCTCTTTATATAATCGTGATATGTTGTATCGCTTCCATTCCAAATTAATAATGCATCCTGAAACTGTTTGGTGTCAAATAATGAACGTATTGCTGGTTGTATTAAACCAAATTGTCCTTTTGTTAATTCTGTATCTCCCCAAGATTCTAAATAATGAGGTGTTGCTGCAACGTAATCTGTAAGAGAAGATGTCTCGTCTTCTTTCATCGAAAACACAATTGATAATTGTGTTTTCTTCAAACCATCTGCGAAATCGGAAGCATTTGGTAAGGTATATATTGGATTTACACCAGAAATGATGATTGCTCCTATTGTACCTGCTTTCATATCAGCAACTAATTTAGTAACCGCTTTATCGTTACCAAGTCTTGTTTTAATTACAGTTGAAGGATCGAATGCCTTACTTGCTAATTTTTCATTAATTGTTAAAACTACTGTTTGAGCATTTACATCCTGAATTCCAGTAACTAAAACTCCGTTACTTCCTGCTTTTAATAATTCGGAAGTCGCTTTATCAACTGCCTCTTCTATATGAGCTGGTAAATCTCCGGAAACAGAGCTTCCAACAATTTTACCATATAATTTAGCGAGTACAACTTTTTGTTGACTTGGTGTTATTGGCACACGTTTATCTGCTTTTGCTCCAGTTAAAGTCATATTAGATTCAAACTGAATATGGCGTGACATTTTTCCGTGTGCAGGAATACGTCCTTTAGCATATCCTGAATCAAAACCGCCTCCTTGCCAATCTCCAATAAAATCGGCTCCAACAGAAACAATTGTGCTTGCTTTAGAAAAATCGTAATTCGCTAAACCTCTTTCTCCATATTTGTTTTGAAATGCATCAACAGCTGCAGATTCTAATATAGCATCATAAACTACGTGGCGAACATTACCGTATTTTTCTTTAAATTCTGAAATTAATTTAGTCGCGGAAGGACTTGCAAAAGTTTGAGTTAATAACACAATCTCTTTGCCAGAATCCTTTAACTTATTTAATTTTTGTATTACATCAATATTTAACTCTGCCCAAGAACAATCTTCCCCACCCTTTTTAGGTCCTAGTACTCTATTGCTATCATACAAGTCTAAAACCGACGCATGAACTCTTGCATTAGCTGCATTGTTAGACCTTGCTAAATTGTTGTTCTCGATTTTAATAGGACGACCTTCACGTGTTTTTACTAAAATACTTGCAAAATCGTATCCATTAGCAATTGTAGTTGCATAATAATTTGCTACACCTGGAATTATTTGGACAGGTTGAACAACATAAGGAATGGACTTAATTACTGGTCCTTCACAAGCTGCTAATGTTACGGCAGCTGTACTAAACCCAACATATTTTAAGAAATCACGACGTGTTGTTGAAGAAGACTCTAAAGTTTCTTTATCTCCTAAAAACTCATCTACAGGAATCTCTTGTACAAATTCCTTATGCCTAAATGCTTCAATTTTAGAGCTGTTGTTTTCGTTTAGCTCTTCAACACTTTTCCAGTATTTCTTGTTAGATGACATATATATTTAGTTACTAGTTTTTAGTTATTAGTATATATCTAAAACAAAAACTTTTTTTATTTTTAAATTTTAATTCTCTTTAAGAGATTACCGCTTTCGCGGACATACTAAAACCAAGTTTTAGTAATGACATTTTCCGCATTCTAATCCGCCCATAAGTTCAGGTGTTAATTTCTCAACTCCATACTTTTTAGATAACTCTTCATGAATTTTTGTATAATACGCATTGTCTTTTATATTAATATCACTTTTTCTGTGACAATCCAAACACCAATTCATTGTTAACGGAGCGTATTGATATAATACTTCCATTTCTTCTACTGGTCCATGACAGGTTTTACAATCAATTCCTGCAACTGTAACATGCTGTGAGTGATCATAATACACAAAATCCGGAAGGTTGTGCACTCTAACCCACTTTACAGGTTTAGTTTCTCCTGTATATTGTTGTTCTTCATCATCCCAACCAACAGCTGCGTATAATTTCTTGATTTCATTATCGTAAAACTCTTTAGTGTATTCAGCAGTTGTTTCTCCAGTATATTCATAAATAGACTTATGACAGTTCATACATACATTTAACGAAGGTATGCCAGAGGTTTTGCTTACTCTTGCTGATGAATGACAAAACATGCAATCTATTTTATTATCTCCTGCGTGTATTTTATGCGAAAAATGTATAGGTTGTACAGGTTGGTATCCTTGATCTACACCAATTTGCATCATATACCCAAAAGCATAGTAACCACTTATTAGCAAAAATAAAATTGCTGTTACAAGCATCAAGAATTGATTTTTTACAAAAACTTTCCAAAGTGGTGTTCGTTTTTTTCCAACAGGGATTTCGACTTCATTAGCCATTGCAAAACGACGTAGCGTTTTATTAACCAAATACAAGCCAATTGCCAATAACATAAATAATATTGCTAATGCACCAAGAATTATTTCGTTTGATATTCCTGATGAAGATGACTGTATGTTTGCCTCAACATCATTCCCAATACTTGTTTGTGGTGTGGCTTTAGGTTGTGCAGTGTAAGCTAAAATATTATTGATTTCCTCATCTGTTAGTTGAGGCATTGGAGTCATTGCTGCATTGTTATATTCTGCATCAATCTTAACAGCATAAGCATCTCCAGATTTAATGACTGCAGGGCTATTTCTTATCCAAGCGTCAATCCAATCTCTATCTAAACCTTCATCTTCAGCTAATCTTGCTTCAAAACCTCGAAGCGCAGGACCTGTTAGATTTTTATCTAGTGAATGACATGCAGCACAATTTGTATTAAACAATGCTTTTCCCGTTACAGGGTCACCATCTTGAGCATATGAAGAAGTTGAAAATAGTAGCAATAAAAGCAAACCTGTAAGTAAAATTCTAGTGGTTAAATTACGGTTAGTCACCTGTTTCATATTGTTAAAAGAATTGTCTTATAAACTTTGGTATGATTCTTTCATAGTCTAAATAGAAGAACTCTCGGTTATAAAAATATCGGACAAAAATAACATTTAAAGTCGATTTTAGAAATGTTGCAATAGTGTTAATTTCTAATTTATAAACGTTCTAAATAATAATGTTGTATCGGTTTTAGTTTATATATTTTACATTTGTACAAAATTAAATTAATTATGAAAAAAACACCTCTTAATTTTCTTTTTTTTATGGTTTTGTTGGCTTTAGTTACAACGACTAACCTTCAAGCACAAGAAGCTAAAGTTACTGTTAATCAAGACAAACAAATTGATGTCCTTTTAAAGTTGAAAAAGGATATAAACAGAACCGAATCTAACTACAAAATTCAGATATATAATGGTAATCGTGAAGGAGCTGAAAAAGCGCGTTCAGAATTTAGAAAATCATTTACTAATTGGAGTACAGACAAAGTATTTGAAACGCCTAATTACAAAATTTGGATTGGTAATTTTAAAACACGATTAGAAGCAGATCGCGCTTTATTAATAGTTAAAAAGAAATTTGGAAATGCCTTTATTTTTAAGCCTAAAAAAGAGCAAAGGAGTCTTTGAAAGTATTTAACATTATAAGCCAAAAGCTATATAACTGACCATTGTAAGATTAGGTTTTATTGTCTTATTGCTTCCATTTTAGGGTTTCCATAATGTGCTGTATGTCATTCTTAATATAATTTGCAGCTGGAAGAATAGAATCATAATTAGGTTTTACATAAAAATACAATGCTCCAGTTAAAAAATGATTGATACTGTCTGTTACATAAAACTGTGATTGTGACGCCGCATTACCGCTTACTTCATAAAGCATTCCATAAACTCTGTGCTCGAAATTTGCAAAAGGCTGTGCTGTTATTGCGTTTGCTTTAATGGCATGTGATTGAGTGATTTTTTGCACATCTACAATACGCCTTTGCAAACTTGTTTCATCTATCTTTTTATAAGTTAAGTGGATGATACCTTTTAAAGATGGATAAGTTATCTCTAACCCTATATTCTTTTTATCACTGGAAAATTTTATAGCTCCAAGAATGTTAGAAAGATTATTTTTTTCGAAAGTAAAAGGGAGATTTGTTTTTACTTCTTTGTATTCTGGTTTCGGATAGTCTA
>CAYRVY010000221.1:0-4401 GCA_964427695.1 uncultured Flavobacteriaceae bacterium | reverse complement strand
AAGGATGTTTTTGCTGTTAAACTTTCAATAATAAAGTTTAAAAAATTAGTGATTAACGTAATTACTATTAATGTAAAAACCCAAAACAGTATTGTGGTTCCATCATATCCTTCTTTAAAAACTAATACTATACTAAAAGGAATAATGGCAAATAATGGCAAGAAATTAAAAAATGATATTACAGATTTTCCTAATACATAGTTTACTATTTGGCTTCTTTTAATTGGTAATGTCAATAAAGGCTTCACAGACATAACTGGTAGTTTTTGTAAAAAAAACCTCATCATTAAATCACCCAACATCCAATAAAATAAAAATCCTGATACAACTAAAAAAGGGTCTTGATCAGGAAATATTTTACTAATTATTTTAAATAAGAAAAAGCCAATAAATAAAAACACGCTTATAAGATACAGCGCAAAAAAGCCCATTAATATTTTTATTCCTATTCCTCGTTGCCAATATTGAGAGCGAAAATACTGTTTCCATTCGAGGCTTAAAAAACGTTTTATCATAATGCTTTGGTTGTGTTATCTGTTGCAATTAGTACTCTATTTTCTAAAAATGTTACACTTTAGGTTATTTTGCTACCAACAAATTTAAAATTTACAACACTACTTCACTATTTTTGCATAAAAATTTCAATGTCTCAATTTCATAAACTTACCATAAAAGATATACATAAGGAAACAAATAAAGCTGTGACCATTAGTTTTAATGTGCCTCAAGGTTTAAAAGAAATTTTTGTTTTTAAAGCCGGACAATATATTACCTTAAAAACATCAGTTAATGGAAATGAAGTAAGGCGTGATTACTCATTGTGTTCTTCGCCCAAAAGTGGTGAGCTTAAAGTTGCTGTAAAAGAGATTAAAGATGGAACGTTTTCAGCTTATGCAAATACCCAGTTAAAAGCAGGTGATGTTTTAGACGTTGCTCCACCAAAAGGACATTTTGTTTTTGAACCCAATGATTCTAAAACCAAAAACATTGCTGCTTTTGCTGCAGGAAGTGGGATTACTCCTGTATTAAGTATTATAAAATGTGCCCTTGAAGAAGAAATACACAGCAAAGTTATTTTAGTTTATGGCAATAAAACCACTAAAGATACTATGTTTTTAAGCCAGCTTTTAGAATTACAGCATCAATATAGTGAGCGTTTTTCTGTTCAATTTGTTTTTAGTCAAGCCAAAGAAGAGAGTGCTGTTTTTGGCCGAATCGAAAAAAGCACAGTTAATCTTATTGTAAAAAATAAATACAAACATATTGTTATAGATGCCTTTTATCTTTGTGGTCCTGAGGCAATGATACACACCGTTAAAGACGTTTTGACCGAACATAATATCGACGAAAAAACCATTTTTTACGAACTTTTTAAAGCTGCAAAACCTGCTGAAATTAAACAAGAAACTACTGAAACTGGTAAAACAAAAATTACTATTATCGTAGATGACGAAGATATTACTTTTGAAATGTCTCAAAAAAATACAATATTAGAAGCTGCTTTAGACGAAGATATAGATGCGCCTTATTCGTGTCAAGGTGGAATTTGTAGTAGCTGTATTGCACGACTAACTGAAGGTAAAGCCACAATGCGACAGAATAATATACTTACAGATAGTGAATTAGCTGAAGGTTTGATTTTAACTTGCCAAGCACAGCCAACAACAGCAACTATTGTTGTGGATTATGATGATGTGTGAAAAAGATGCTAGACTTTAGAACGCTTCGCTTTTAGATGTTAGACAAATAGGGTTTTTGTCTGGAAAACTAATCTCTATATTAAACTGTAAAATTGGATTCCTGCCTTGTGCCTCCGCTAAAGCTTCAGCGACACGCGGACGCAGGAATAACAAAACATTTTAAATTATTGACTCAACTTTATCAATAATTGTTTTAGGAGAAATGCTTCCTGATGCTTCTTTGTAATCTTCTGGATATTTATTTCCGTAAACTGAAGTAGGGATTTTTGTAAATTGCTTTCTATCTGATAATAAAGCGTAATCTTCTGGTTGATTAAAAGGAGCAAAGCCAGCAAAAGGATGTGTAACTCCCCAAATGGTAATTACCTTTTTACCTAACATTGCCGCTAAATGTGCATTCCCGGAATCCATAGACAACATCACATCTAACTTTGAAATCACATCTAATTCCTCACTTAAAGACAGTTTCCCAGCGAGATTGATGACGTTTTCAAAGTCGTTCTCAAAACTATTTAGTATGTCTATTTCTTTTTGTCCTCCTCCAAATAGTAATATTTTATGTGCATTAGAAAGTGTTGCAATAACTTTTTTCATTAAGTTTAAAGGATACATTTTGCTTTCGTGTATGGCAAAAGGCGCAATACCAATCCATTTCAATGTGTCGCTACCAAGGACATTTAAAGTCTTATCGTTTAATATTGGTTGTTCTGGAAAAGTTGGATTACTCAACTCTAAAGGAAAACCAAGTTTTTCAAAAACATTTGTGTAACGTTGCTGGGTTGTTTTAAGTTGTTTGAATATCACTCCAGAAGTTAGTGCTTTTTTTTCTGCTCTACCTTTGTCGATTTGAATACATTTTGTTCTGAAAAAAAAGAATTTTAATATTTTACTTCGCAAGACATTGTGTAAATCTGCTACTGCATCAATATTTAATTTTTTTAACTCTTTTGAAAGCTTCCAAAGACCAAAAATGCCTTTATGTTTTCCTTTAACTTCAGCATGAAATACCGTAACATTGTCTAAATCTCTAAAAAAAGGCGTAAAAAATTCTCGTGTAAGCACTGTTATTTTTACATCAGGATATTGTTGTGTAAATGTTCTTAAAACAGGAACTGTCATAGCCACGTCTCCCATTGCAGACAGGCGAATAACAAGGATATGTTTTGGTGGTTTAGACATAATTTGAAAAAACACTATGTCATATTGAGCGCAGTCGAAATATCTTTAATTTTAAGATTCTTCACTTTGTTCAGAATGACAAAACTTATTTCTGCTCTCTTAAAACAGGGTTAAGTTCATCGTCGTTGTACATTTTCATTTGTTTATAGACTTTCATATACTTATCTCCAGATGAAATGTCACTTAATAATGTGTCTATGGCTGTACTTAAATCTACGCGTTGTTCTAATAAAACCTCTAATTTTTTCTGACAAGCGTTTCTATGAGATTCTGAAGCATCTGTTCGAGTTGCTTCTTCGTTCATATGATACACTTTTAATGCTAAAATAGATAATCTGTCAACTCCCCAAGCTGGACTTTCGGTATTAATAGTTGCGTTAGACTTTACTTCTACATTTTTATTTTCTTGTAGAAAATAGCTATCAATATATTCTACCATATCTGTTCTATCTTGGTTAGATGCATCAATTAGTCGTTTCAGTTTTAATGCAGCAACTGGATCGATATTTGGGTCGCGAATAATATCTTCGTAATGCCATTGCACAGTATCTATCCAGCATTTTCTGTATAGCAAATGTTTTAAAACATTTGTTTCTTCGTCATACTGATTGGTAAACGGTTGTTTAACTGTATTAATAATATGATATTTATCTATAACTTCTTTAAAAATAGCGTTCGCTTTGCTTGAAAACATATATCGAAAATTTAAGGTGTAAATATACTTCTAAATTAATTAACTTTACATTTTAAATAATAGTTTAGAGCATTATGCAAATACACAATTTATCCAATCAAAACTCGATTTTAAATACTTTTATTTCTGAAATTAGAGATGTTATAGTCCAAAAAGACAGCATGCGTTTTAGACGGAATATTGAACGGATTGGAGAAGTTTTAGCTTACGAAATGAGCAAGTCTCTTGCTTATAAACGCTCTACGGTAAATACACCTTTAGGAAAATCTTCTATTAATTTATTTGAAAACGACATTGTACTTTGTTCAATCTTAAGAGCTGGAGTGCCATTACATCAAGGATTGCTTAATTATTTTGATGATGCCGAAAATGCTTTTATTTCGGCATATCGACAACATAAAGATGACCCTGAAAGTTTTGAAATTATAGTTGAATATTTAGCCTGTCCAAGTTTGGAAAACAAAACACTAATTTTAGCCGACCCAATGTTAGCAACAGGACAATCTATGGTTGCTACTTTTGAAGCTTTAAAACCTTTTGGCATTCCTAAAGAAATTCATCTTGTTAGTGTAATAGGCGCACAAGATGGTGTAGATTTTATCAGTAACTACTTCCCGAAGAACTCACATTTATGGATTGCAACAATAGATGAGGAGTTAAATAGTAAAGGTTTTATTGTTCCTGGTTTGGGCGATGCTGGCGATTTAGCATTTGGCGAAAAACTACAACGCTAAATAAGAAATAGGTGTTAGTATTAGTATCCAAATAAATATTTCGGCAAACCACTGCTCTTTTATAGATTCAATATAGTTTGCCATAATAATTGAT
>CAYRVY010000220.1:0-4403 GCA_964427695.1 uncultured Flavobacteriaceae bacterium | reverse complement strand
TCTACCACTCCAAGACTAGCACCTAAATGACCTTCTTTTGTAGCTACTATATTAATAATAAAGTTGCGCAACTCTTGGGCAATTTGAGGCAAATCTTCAATAGCGAGTTTCCGTAAATCTTTAGGTGAATGTATATGTTGAAACATTTCTTTTTTCACTAGACAAAAATACGAGATTGAAGTTGTATTTTTACAACTTATGAAAAACTCTTTTGATGATACTTATTTTATGAAAAAAGCACTTCAAGAAGCAGAAGCTGCTTTAGAAAAAGGAGAAATTCCAGTTGGTGCAATTATAGTTATCGAAAATAGAATCATCGCAAGAGGGCATAATTTAACAGAAACATTAAATGATGTTACTGCACATGCCGAAATGCAAGCCATAACTGCAGCAGCTAATTTTTTAGGAGGAAAATATCTTCAAAACTGCACCCTTTATGTAACTTTAGAACCTTGCCAAATGTGTGCAGGAGCTTTGTATTGGAGTCAGATTAGTAATATTGTTTATGGAGCAAGAGATGAACAAAGAGGTTGCATTAGTTTGAAAACAAAACTGCATCCAAAAACCAAAATGAAAGGCGGAATTATGGCTGAAGATTCTTCACAGCTTTTAAAGCGGTTTTTTATTGAAAAACGAAATTTGAATTAATTCTATTTCTTCTCTTTTTTATATTGTCTCATTTTATCAAGATTTTCTTTTGTAAGCATATAATCTTTTAGGTTTTTATCTTTCCATCTATAATAAGAAAACAAAGGAAAAACTATAATAAATAAACCTGCAACACCAAATCCAATGAATTGTTGAGAATATTCGGTGTCGATAAGATAACCAGTTAGGATGCTTCCTAATGAGGCTAATGTTAGTATGATTATAATATATTTCATCTGTTAATAGTTATTGTTTTTTATTGTCAGAAGGAACATCTAAACAATCACTCCTTTATGTGTTTACAATTTAATTATAGATTTTTCATTCTTTGGTAAAGTTAATTAATTGCCTTCTGTAAGCCGTTAATAATTTTGATTTCGAAACAAATCCAAAGTACTTTCCATCTTTTATAACTGGCAAGTTCCAAGCACTTGAACTTTGAAACTTATCCATTATGGTTTGCATTGAGTCTGTTTCATAAAAGATATATTCTGGAGCACTGTGCATAAAAGTTTCAACCGTTGTAGTATCGTATAGTGTTTGGTCGAACATAAATTCTCTAATATCATCTAACAAAACAATTCCAACTAGAGCATTTTCATCATTAGTTACAGGGAATAAATTTCGAGTAGATTTTGACACACCTTTAAGTAGCATTTCGCCAAGAGTCATTTCTGGGTTAAGAGTTATAAAATTCTTTTCTATAACGCTGTCAAGTTTCATTAAAGTTAGTACATTCTTATCCCTATCATGTGTTAAAAGCTCACCTCTTTCGGCAAGTTCACGTGTGTAAATAGTATGGTCTAAAATATTTTTTGTTATAATAAACGAAATTGTAACAGTTATCATTAAAGGTATAAATAACTCGTATCCTCCAGAAATTTCAGCAATTAAAAAAATAGCAGTAAGCGGAGCGTGTAATACTCCTGCAATTAAACCTGCCATACCAACAAGCGTAAAATTTGTTTCAGAAACAGAAAAACCAAGCCCTATATTATTTATAATTTTTGCAACTACATTACCAAATGCACTGCCCATAACCATTGCAGGAATAAAAACTCCTCCAACACCTCCTGCTGCAAAAGTAGTTGACATTGCCACAGCTTTAAAAAAAGTGATACCAATTAACAATCCAATGACTACCCAAATATTGTCATTAAAAGAATTAAAAAGGGAATTACCTAATGCTTCTAAATGATTTCCTGCTAATAGATTGTTTATAAATCCAAAACCTTCACCATATAAAGGAGGAATAAAATATAGCATAATACCAATGGCAATTCCGCCAACTATAAGCTTTTGAAAACGAGTTTTAAAGCGATCAAAAAATGATAAAATAGCAAAGTATATCTTGGTAAAATATATGGAAGCAAAAGCGGTTCCAACGCCAAGAACTATGTAAAAGAGAGTGTCTTTTATTTCAAATTTCTCAGAAATAGTAAAGCTAAAAAGCAATTCGTCGCCTAAAAAGAAATAGGATGTTAATATTGCTGATATAGATGCAATTAAAAGCGGAAGCAACAGAGTAAAAGAGAGGTTTAAACTAAAGACTTCTACTGCAAAAATAACACCAGCAATGGGAGATTTAAATATAGACGAAATGGCTCCAGCTGTAGCGCAACCTATAAGTAATGTTCTTGTTTTACTATCTATATGGAATAGTTTTCCAAGATTTGTGCTAATTGCAGAACCTGAAGCTACTGCTGGACCAAGTAGCCCAACCGAACCTCCAAAACCTACAGTTAGTGGTGCAGTAATAAGCGGATAATATATTTTGGTGCGTTCTAAAACTCCGCCTTTTTTAGATAAAGAATAGAGTATAGAAGGGATGGCATGGCTAATAGGTTTTTTAGACACATACTTTACAAATAAATACACTAAAAGTAATCCTATAAATGGAAGTATAAAGTAGAGTTGATTTTGAGAAAAAATGATGCCTCGTTCTAAAACAGCTTCAATTGCAAAAGTTATATTTTTTAGTGTTACTGCAGCTAATCCAGAAAATAAACCAACTAAGACACTTAACAAAAAAACAAAGTTTTTTTGTGAGATATGTTTATATCTCCAAATTAAAAAACGTTTTAACAGTGTTTTTTTTTGCATTGGTTGTTTAACAATTCTAACTTATTTGTTTAAAATAAGTTTCTTTATTTAGCCACGAATACACGAATGTTTTTATAAAACTATCCTTTTATGATTCAATAAATCTTTATGAAAATTAGTTAACATTGCCAATGTTACATTCGGATATTTTTAAAAAATCATGTATGTCCTAATTGATTATCATTTATGTTTTCTATTGACTTTATTTCTAAGATAATTTTGTCAAAAATTACGAATTCTAAAGCGTCCTTATAAACAATTTCAGAAAAGCCACTACCTTAACTATTATAAACATTGAATAAATTTCCTAATTTATTACGTAACTTTCTTCTTTATATATAATTATCGACATAAATAATTTGTGCATTCGTGGTTACAATATTTTACAAATCTAACTTTAAACTTAATTCCTTTAATTGTGCATCATCGATTGGAGCAGGAGCATCAATCATTACATCTCGTCCTGAATTATTTTTAGGAAATGCAATAAAATCACGAATTGTCTCTTGACCTCCAAGTATAGCAACTAATCTGTCTAATCCAAAAGCTAAACCACCATGTGGTGGTGCTCCATATTGAAAAGCATCCATTAAAAAACCGAATTGCGCATTTGCTTCTTCTTTAGTAAATCCTAAATAATCGAACATTAATGCTTGTGTTTTTTTATCATGAATCCTTATTGAACCACCTCCAATTTCGTTTCCGTTTAACACTAAATCGTACGCATTGGCTTTTACCTCTCCTGGATTGGTTTTTAATAATTCCATCTGTCCAGATTTTGGCGATGTAAATGGATGATGCATTGCATGGTAACGGTTAGTCTCTTCGTCCCATTCCAACAGCGGAAAATCTACAACCCAAAGTGGTGCAAATTCTTTAGGATTACGCAAGCCTAAACGTTCTGCCAGTTCCATACGCAATGCACTTAATTGAGCACGTACTTTATTTTTTTCTCCTGAAAGCACGCAAATTAAGTCGCCTCTTTTACCTCCAGTTTTTTCTGCCCATTTAGCTAAATCATCTTGGGTGTAAAACTTATCTACTGAAGATTTGTATGTTCCATCATCATTACATCTGCAATATACCATTCCTAAAGCACCAACCTGAGGTCGCTTAACCCAATCGATTAATTTGTCTATATCTTTTCTTGAATAGGAATTCCCTCCAGGAACAGCGATACCAACAACTAATTCTGCCTGATTAAAAACGTTGAATTCTTTATGTTGGGCGACTTCGTTGAGATTACCAAATTCCATTCCAAAACGAATATCAGGTTTGTCGTTTCCATATTTTTGCATTGCCTCATCGTATGTTATTTGTGGGAATGCATCAACTTCAATACCATTAACTTCTTTCAATAAATAACGCGTCAATCCTTCAAAAGCATTTAAAATATCTTCCTGCTCAACAAATGCCATTTCACAATCTATTTGAGTAAACTCTGGTTGTCTATCTGCTCTTAGGTCTTCATCTCTAAAACATTTTACAATCTGAAAATATTTATCCAAACCACCAATCATAAGTAATTGCTTAAAAGTTTGAGGGGATTGAGGAAGGGCGTAAAACTGACCTTTATTCATACGAGAGGGAACTATAAAATCTCGAGCTCCTTCTGGAGTAGATTTTATTAAGTAAGGGGTTTCCACTTCAAT
>CAYRVY010000219.1:0-4423 GCA_964427695.1 uncultured Flavobacteriaceae bacterium | reverse complement strand
CCATCAAAATCTACAAATGCCAATCTAAAAAATAAATCTTCTTCTCTGAAATAAAAATCTGATGCGGGTAAAAGTGCTATTCTAAAATTTTCAAGCAAATAATCTGCTAACTGATTACTTTTATAAATTCCTAAAGTATTAATGTGTTCTTTAAATTTATTAAACCCAATCATTATATAAAAAGCACCGTGTGGTATTGTGCACTCAACATTTACTGGTTTTAATTTTGAAACAATATAATATGAAACTCCTTTTAAAATCATTGAGCAGTTTTCAATATGCTTTTTTACTTCTATATCCATTTTAAAAGCTTCAATTGCAGCGTATTGTATTGGTGATGACACTGCACTAAAAGTTTCACTAAACATAGAACGGTACATGTTGTGCAAAAACTGTAAACTTTTTGGCAAAGCCATAAAGCCTAAACGATATCCTCCTGCTGAAAATACTTTACTTAAGCCTCCAAAAACAATTGTTTTTTCGGGATATAATTTTGAAATACTTGGTGAAAAAGTTTCAACAAAATTTATTTGAGAGTAAATCTCATCGGAAAGTACAATAATATCGTTTGCTCTACAAACATTTACTAACTCTTGTAATTCTCCAATTGTATAAACTGCGCCTGTTGGATTATTTGGAGAGTTTAATATTAATGTTTTTTGTTGTTTAGGGTTAGCCTCACAATAGGTTTTTAAAATATCTGAAGTAAGTTTAAAATTATCTTCTAAATTGGTTTCTAAAATAACAAAGCTACCGTTTTTAGATTTAATTTGTGGACCATAACTTACCCAACTCCCTTTTGGGATTAAAAAAACACTATCTAAAATTAACATCGTTTGATATAATAATTCTTTACTTCCTGGACCAATATAAATAAAATTGCTGTCCGCAGTAATACCTTGATACTTTTGTAAAAATTTAGCTATTTCTTGTCTTAATGATTTTAAACCAACAGTTGGTAAATAATGATTATTGGCTGCATTGTTTTTTAAAGCATTTACTATGGACTCATGAATAGGAAAAGGAGATTGACCAAATCCAAAATGAAAAACTTCTTTACCATTTGCTCTTAATTCATTTACTTTTTGATTAACAGCCAAAGTCGCTGAAGGCTTAAGTTGTAATATATTTTTATTAATTTGTATCATTGAAACAAAATTACAAAAAAAGGGTTGCAAAAATTACAACCCCCTTTTTAACTTTATTAAATCTATATCTATTTGATAGTAAAACTTAGTCTTGCAAATAGATGACGACCATTCGTTCCAAATTGTTGAGAACGTCTTGAATAAATAAATCTACCCGTAGATCTAAATGCTTCAGGAGTTTGGTCAGAATAAACATCAAACAAGTTATTTGCTCCAAAAGTAAATCTTGTGTTTTCACTTAATTGATATCCAAAACTCAAATCGGTAACTACTTTTCCACCATAATCTGCTGGTGTATCATTATTTGTAGCTTCTGTAACTTCACCAAAATAAGCATTACGCAAAAAGAAATTCCACTTCTCACCAACTGTTAAGTTATGAGACAAGTTTCCTTTAGCTCTTGGTACTGCTCCTTCAATATAAATTCTACTTGTAGGATCAAAATAAGTGTCTGTTAATCCTGCATCTGAAATCGCATCTGGAACATTTACGCCTTCAATTGAAGTGTCTGAAAACGTAAATGCTAATGTGTTTGTAATACTTACTTTATCACTTATAGCGTCTTTATGATTAAGCACAATGTCTATACCGCTTGTTTTTGTATCAACAGCATTAGCAAAAAAACCAGCTCTACTCGCATTAGCTTGTGCAAAAAGGGCTGCTAATTCTGGATTACCTCCATCAGTAAATTGTCCTGTCAATATAACTCTATCGTCTATTTTGGTAATATATCCATCAACAGTAATTTTTAAATTGGCATCAGGAATGTTAGCCGTAAACCCTAAAGTTCCTCCAAAAGATGTTTCTTCTTTTAATGACTGAATACCTAAAACTCTTGCTATTCTAGAAGTATTGGAGAATACTCCCACTTCAAAAGGAATACCATCAACAAAAATAGTAGAAGTTGAATTAAAATGTATTTGATGCAATGATGGTGCACGGAAACCCGTTTGTAAACCACCTCTAATATTAAAATTATCACTTGCTTTAATTCTGAACGATACTTTCCCGTTTAAAGTACTTCCAAAATCAGAGAAATTTTCATATCTCACTGCAGCTGTAGCTAAAAATGACTCACTAAAATCGGCTTCTACATCAGCATAAAGCGCAATTGAATTTCTATATTCACTCAGTTCATTTGCTGGACTGAACCCAGGAAACACCTGAATCCCTCCAGGTCTTGTTCTCCCTAAAAAATCGGTCGGAACTTCTGAATCAGGATCAGTTGGGTCATGAACATTCCCATCAGTATTGTATTGAGCATACGAGTTTATAATACCAGCAAAAATTTCGTAATTTTCTAATCTATACTCTGCACCAAATGCTACGTTTAAACCAGACATTACATCTTCATAATATTGTGTCAAATCAAAGTTTATTGTGTTTTCAGTATAAGCAAATCCTCCTGCATTAGCTTCAAAAGGAGAAGCGTTTTGTTGAGAAGCATTAAATGAGTTTCTAATGTTAAAACCAAAAGAATTTTGACCAAAAGTGTTAGAAAAATCAACATCCCAATCTCCTAACTTACCTTTAATTCCTACAGCTAAAGATTTATCTTTAATACTAGAATGTATTTGAGGTAAAAATCCGTTAGGATAAGCAGGTGTATAAGTTCTGTTTTGGTTTGGCAATCTATAAAACCCTGTTGCTATACCATTTCTAAAACCTAAACCTCCAAAAGCATAAACTTCAGTTTCATCACCAACTGGAATACTCATATTAGCAAAGAATTGGGCATTTCTTAATTTTGATTGTCCTACATTCATATTAAAATCACTTCTCTGTAATCCCCTGGCTGCTAATTCTGAATTCGTAGCATCTATAGCCATTATGTCTTGTAATTCTTCTAATGTTTCACTTCCTGTTAAAGAAATCCCAGCTGCTCCTGCAAATTGAAAAATATCATCGGTATCCTCATCTAATAACATAGCAACATCATATCCAGAAGCTCTGGCAACACGTTCAACAGCATTATAATTATTAAAAATACCGCCTTCCCATTCAAGCATTCTATTCGTTCTTCCTCTAAAATCGAATGATCCAGTAAAGTTGATAAAGCCACCATTGTCTCCAATTGGCAAGCCATAGTTTAAGGCAACACCTAATCTTTCTCCATCATTTACATTTTTACTTGTTCCTCTTAATTCATCTTTTACTTTAGTAAAATTTGCACCTGAATGTAAAACAACATTTAAATCAGTACTTTTCTTTAAAACAATATTAATAACTCCAGCAATGGCATCAGAACCATATTGAGCTGCTGCGCCATCACGTAAAATCTCAATTCTATCAATTGCGTGTGCCGGAATTGCATTCATATCTGTACCAACACTACCTCTACCAAATGTTCCATTAACATTTACTAAAGAAGATTTATGGCGTCTTTTACCATTAATAAGTACTAATACTTGGTCTGGACCTAAACCTCTTAAAGAAGCAGGGTCAATATGATCTGTTCCATCTGAAATAGTTTGTGTGTTAGATGTAAATGATGGTGCAGCATAATTCAGAATCTGATTGACTGAAATTTGAGGTGCTGCCCGAGTTAATTCAGCTATATCTAATACATCTACTGGAACAGGAGTGTCAACTGCAGTTCTATTTTTATTACGAGAACCTAACAATACTATTTCGTCTAAAGCGACTCCTGCTTGCATAGTAACATTTACAGTACTTCCACTAACTGTGACTTCTTGTGTATCAAAGCCAACATAAGAAAATACTAATACATCTCCATTGTTTGCACTAATAGAAAAGTTTCCGTCAAAATCAGAAGTTGTTCCAGTTGAAGTTCCTTTAATAATAATTGAAACTCCTGGTAACGGTTGAAGAGAATCATCTGAAACTGTTCCCGTAACTTCTTGAGCTAAAATAAAATTTGATGCCCCTAAAAAGAACATCAAAAGAAATAAGTAATTTTTAATCATAATATATATTTTATCGGTTTATACAAAAAAACTAAAAAAAATGTTAAAATTGACGTTTTTTACTAATTATTTTATCTATTCTTTGATAAAATAAACTTATACAAGTTATAAAAATCAGAAAAATTAATTTTGTAACTTATACTTTAAGGACGGACTTTTCTTCCAGTAAAATAAGAGCTAAAAAGTAATATTAACGACATCGTAGGGAAAGGATCGAACTCATTTATCATATAATGAGCAAAAAAAGCCAAAGGATAAATAATGTAAATGGGGTAACCATAAAGTATAAAATAATCCACAAGCATATCGTAATACACAACATATAATACACCTATAAATATCAACATA
>CAYRVY010000218.1:0-4436 GCA_964427695.1 uncultured Flavobacteriaceae bacterium | reverse complement strand
AAAACAAGGAAATAAAGGTGTTCAATAGCAACAAATACAATTAGAATAGTTAGTAACAGATTCATAATATATTTAATTATTAATTAATTTAAGAGCCTCATTTACTTGTTCAACAGGAAATTTACAAGCTTTGTTTACACAAACGTAAATAAGTGTTTTACCTTCGACATATTTATTTTTCAATAAAGGTAATTCATTTTCTCTTAGGCTTCCAATAATCATTTTATTTGGAATATATGTTTTGTTTAAATCTTTAATTTTTTCAAAAACATCTTCACCTACAATTGCTATTTCATAAAATTTATTAGAATAATTTAACATTAAATCTAACCAATTAGAATAACTAGAACTATAGCTTTCAATTTCAGGCTTAACATTGTTAAGCATCGCTGTTGCAATTGTAAGATATGTTTCATTATCAAAATAGTGTGACAATTTGAATAAGTTTTTTGCCATAATAGAGTTGCTCGCAGGAATTACATTATCTCTATATTCAATATTTCTGGTAATTAGTGACGGATCTTCATCAGATGTAAAAAAGAACATTTTATTAGTATCATCAAAGAAATGGTCTAATGCGTAATTTACTAGGTCTCTGGAATTGTTAAGCCATTTTTGGTCTAAAGTATTTTCGTAAAGTGCAATAAAAGATTCTATAGTTGCAGCATAATCTTCGAGATATCCATTTATAGTACTTTTTCCGTTTTTATAAATATGATATAAACCACCATCTTCTCGTAATTGTGTGTTTATTATAAAATTTGCATTTTTTAAAGCTGAAGTTAAATAAGTTTCGTCGCCTAATACTCGATATGCATCAACATAGCCTTTTAGCATTAGAGCATTCCAAGACGTTAAGGTTTTGTCATCTAAACTAGGTCTATCTCTTTTTTCACGTTCATTAAATAATATATGTTTCCAATTTTCTTTTTTTTCTTGAAGCTCTTCTTTAGTTAATTTGTGCTTCTTTAAAATAGCAGGATCTTCTTTCTTTCTTATAAGCACATAATTGTCATCTTCCCAAAGACCATAATTATTAATATTATAATAGTCTGAAAATATATCAAAGTCATTGTTAATAAGAGTTTTGAGAGTTTCTTTTTTCCAAACATAAAAGGCACCTTCTTCCTGTACGCCTTCCTCAGTATCACTATCTGCATCCAGCGAAGAATAGAACACACCATTAGTAGCTGTTAATTCACGATTAACAAATGCTAAGGTTTGAGTAATAACATCCTTATAGAGCTCATTTTTTGTAATAAGATAAGCATCTGCATATAAACTAACCAATTGTGCATTATCGTACAACATTTTTTCAAAATGTGGAACATGCCAAACTATATCTGTAGAGTATCTAGAAAAGCCTCCTCCAATTTGATCAAAAACGCCACCATAAGCCATTTTGGTTAATGTTAAGTTTACATAATCTTGTAATTTTTCATCATTATTTTGATAAGCGTAACGCAATAAAAAATGATAATTATTAGGCATCATAAATTTTGGAGATCTATTTATTCCGCCTTCTCTATTATCAAATTGTCTTGACCATTTTTTTACAGTATTATTAATAAATTCGTTTTCAAATATGGCTTCATCTTTATTTAAGGAGATAAGATCAATAGATTTTATTCCTTGCTCTAACTTATCGGCATACTCATAAAGTTTTTCGGGCGAATCTTCATAAACTTTAGAAATTTGCTCTAAAGCATTTATCCATTGATTTTTTTTAAAATAAGTTCCTCCCCAAACTGGCCTTCCGTCAGGTAATGCAACGACATTTAGTGGCCAACCACCACTTCCAGTCATAAGTTGAACGGCATTCATATATACTTGGTCAACATCTGGACGCTCTTCTCTATCTACTTTAATACTAATGTAATTAGCGTTCATGGTTTGTGCTACATGACTGTCTTCAAAGCTTTCACGCTCCATAACATGGCACCAATGGCAAGCGGCATAGCCAACACTAATAATAATGAGTTTGTTTTCTTTTTTTGCTTGTGCTAAAGTCTTATCATTCCAAGCTTTCCAATTTACAGGGTTATGTGCATGTTGTAAAAGGTAAGGACTTGTTTCGTTAATGAGGTCATTAGTATATTGATGTTTCATAGGCTCTGTATTTTGACCTTTACAACTTATAAAAACAATAATTAGAATTAACGAAAGGCGTTTCATAACTCAAAGTTAGGGAAATAGAAGTATACAAAAACATTAATGATTTATATGCTTTTTAAAAGAATTTTAAAGCTACCCATTAATAGCTTCCACAGTTTCAACTTTACCTTTTAACATTTCCTTTAACATATTCTCTATGCCATTTTTTAAGGTGATTGTTGAAGATGGGCAACCACTACAAGCACCTTGCAGAATTACTTTTACAGTTTTACTTTCTGGGTCATAAGATTCAAATTGAATATTTCCACCATCACTTGCTACTGCTGGTTTAACATATTCTTCAAGAATATTAACAATTTCCTTTGATATATCGTCTAAAGTTTCAAATTCTTCTTCTTTAGAAGCCTCATTATTTTTCGTAATTTCAAGAGCACTAGCAAGAAGTATATCTTTACCATTTTCTATATAGTTTCTAATAAACTCTCTTAATTCCATGGTGATTTCATTCCAATCGGCATCATCATGTTTAGTTATAGAAACGTAATTTTCATCAATAAAAACATTTTTAACAAAAGGAAAGTTAAATAACTCTGTTGCAAAAGGAGAGGCCTTAGCCTCATCAACCGATGTATACTCAAAAGCTGTAGGAACTATTTTTTTATTTGCCACAAACTTAATAGCAGATGGATTTGGTGTGCTTTCTGCATAAATAGTTACAGGAATCTTTTTCTTTTCAGCAGAACTTTCAACAACTATTCCGCCAGAATTTAGATAGTCTTCTATTTGAGTAGATACTTCGTTTTGTACATCTTCCCATTCAACAATATCATAACGTTCTATAGCAATAAAATTTCCTGAGATATAAATTTTTTTTACAAAAGGCAAATGAAATAATTGCTGTGCTAAAGGCGAGTTTTTTGCGTCATCAATGTTATTAAATTCAAAACTCTCATATTGTGTTAGAAAGGTGCTGGTTTCAAATTTTAAAATTGATGGATTACTGGTTTCCTGTATTGAAACGTTAATTTTATTCATTACAACTATTTTTTGTAAAAATAATAAAACAAAAATAGAGTTAGATTATTAAGTAACATAAATCTTGGTTAATTATCGTTACAGTAAATAAATTTATATATTTGACTTTTATGGTAAACAGTAAAAGAGACCTTATATTTTTTTAAAATCATTTTACTTCGAAAAGGAATATAATAATATGAAATCAATAAAGTTTGGTTTAATTGGGATAGTTACACTATTAGCCCAATTTTGTATTGCCCAAGAAGGCTTACCCATATATTCAGATTATTTAACCGATAATTATTACCTAATCCATCCTTCTATGGCAGGAGTGGGTAATGCTAATAAAATTAGGTTAACAACACGTCAGCAATGGTTTGGGCAGGATGAAGCACCAAAATTGACAACATTAAGTGTAAATGGTAGAGTTGGCTATTCAAATTCTGGTGTTGGTGGTATTATTTATAGTGATAAAAATGGGTTTCATTCTCAAAACGGAGTATATTTAACTTATGCACATCACTTAATGTTTTCTAGAAACCCTATAGATTTAAACATGTTTTCTTTTGGGTTGAGCGCTGGAGTGATTCAATATAAACTAGATGAAACTTCATTTTTGTCGCAAGGTTTTGATCCTATTATTGGAGGTATAGAGCAAAGCGCTACTAACTTTAATGTTGATTTTGGATTCTCATATCATTTTATTAATTTTTATGCACATGCTACAGTAAAGAACTTATTAAGTAATGATGGGATTAATTTTAATGAACAAGGATTAAGCTTTACTAATTTAAGAACTTATTTGTTATCGGTCGGAAATGTTTTTCATAAAATTAATAGCGAATGGAGTTATGAGCCTTCTTTGATGTATGTGTATAGAGATGCAACTCAAGAATCTTTTCTTGACATGAATTTTAAAGCTTATAAAAAAATAGACTTTGGAAAAATTTGGGGAGGAATATCTTATAGAAGAAGTTTTGATGGCGCTCAATTTTTAGATGACTCGGGAGTAAGTAGTCAAAAACTACAGTACTTTACACCTTTAGTTGGTGTTGACTATAAGGAATTTGTTTTTGCATACACATATTCTTATCAAGCAAATTCGGTGGTGTTTACCAATGGTGGATTTCATCAATTAACCTTAGGATACAATTTTGGAGTTAAACGAGAAAAATGGGATTGCGAATGCCCTAGTATAAATTATTAATTCTGTTACTTCCATTTATAGTTTTTCTTTTTTTTCTTAATTATGGCTCTAGTTTAAAACTGCGTTGAGATTAATTTTTCATACCTCAATCCAATAT
>CAYRVY010000217.1:0-4447 GCA_964427695.1 uncultured Flavobacteriaceae bacterium | reverse complement strand
AAAGGTGCAGAACTGTTTGCACAAGAACAAGGTTTAGAGATTGTTGATCCAAGTTATTTTTATACTGAAAATAGGTTTAAAACTTTACAGCGTATAAAAGAAAGAGAAGAATCAAAACAAAAATTAGATGCAAAAGCTACATTTTATGATACTGATATCAAAGATTCAAAATTCGGAACTGTAGGTTGCGTAGCTTTAGATAAAAATGGAAATCTTGCAGCTGGAACTTCAACAGGAGGAATGACCAACAAGCGTTGGGGACGTATTGGAGATTCGCCAATAATTGGTGCAGGAACCTATGCAAATAATGCAACTTGTGCAGTGTCCTCAACAGGTTGGGGGGAATATTTTATTCGTGCTATGGTAGCTTATGATATTTCGGCTTTAATGGAATACAAAGGATTAACCTTAAAAGAAGCAGCTCAAGAAGTTATTCAGAAAAAACTTCCGGAATTAGGTGGAGATGGTGGTATTGTTGCTGTAGATAAATACGGAAATATGGTTGCCGAATTTAATACAGCAGGAATGTATAGAGCTACTATGAATGACAAAGGGGAACTGGAGATTAAAATATATAAAGATTAAATGCAGAAAATGACTATCCCTTATTACGCTGTCATTTTTACTTCGACGCAAACAAAAAATACTGAAGGCTATCAAGAAATGTCAGAACAAATGGAAGTGCTTGCAAAACAACAAAAAGGATTTTTAGGTGTTGATAGTGCTAAAAATGAAGTTGGTATAACTGTAAGTTATTGGACAAATTTAGAGGCTATTAAAAACTGGAAACAGAATACAGATCATTTATTAGCACAAAAAAAAGGAATAAAAGAGTGGTATAATTGGTATAATGTGAAGATTTGTAAGGTAGAACGTGAATACGAATTTGGCGATTTATAAAAAGGGATTCATTCGTTCCAAAATCTAAATGGCTGTTTACTTAATTGCGAGTTGTAATATTTAATTTGCCCTGTAACTTCTTCGCCTAACCAGTCTGGTTTTGTAAATGTTTCATCTTCATATTCTAATTCTATTTCTGCAATTATTAATCCTTTATTATCTCCAGCAAATTCATCTACCTCAAAAATGTGTTGTTCTACTTTTACTTCATAGCGAATTTTTTCAATAATCCCTTTTTCGCAAAGCAACAAAAGTGATTCTGCTACAGGCTTTAAAATCTCTTTTTCCCATTCAAAACGAGATAATCCAGACTCGTTTGATATCCCTTTTACCGTTATAAACCCTTGATCTCCATCTAGTCTAACTCTTACTGTTCGCGCTTTATCTGTGTTTAAAAACCCTTGAGTAATTCGTGTTTTTTTAAATGCTTTATCTTTATAAGCATCTGACGTTACTAAAAATTTACGTTCTATTTCAATCATAGTAATGCCCACGAAAGTGGGTATCTCATTATTATTTATCCCAAAAGTAAGGAGTTATTATTAATTTTGTTAAATCTCTTAAATTGAGATTCCTGCCTTTGCAGGAATTCTTAAATTTACATTATGCAAAACGATTTACCAACACGGAAAATTATTCATATAGATATGGATGCGTTTTATGCTTCTGTGGAACAACTGGATAATCCTAAACTAAAAGGGAAGCCTCTGGCTGTTGGCGGAAGTAGTAAACGTGGTGTTGTAAGTGCAGCGAGTTACGAGGCTCGAAAATTTGGTGTGCGGAGTGCTATGAGTAGTGTTATAGCTAAATTAAATTGTCCTGAACTTATTTTTGTGCGTCCAAGATTTGATCGCTATAAAGAAATATCTCAAAAAGTAAGAGCCATTTTTTATGATTACACCAATATGGTTGAACCGCTTTCTCTCGATGAGGCCTATCTTGATGTTACTGAAAACAAAAAAGGAAATCCAAGCGCAACGTTAATAGCTCAAGAGATTCGAGAACGTATTTTTAAAGAGGTTGGGCTAACTGCTTCTGCTGGAATATCTGTAAATAAGTTTATCGCTAAAGTTGCCAGTGATTACAACAAGCCTAATGGTCAAAAAACGGTTAACCCTGAAGAAGTTATTTCTTTTTTGGAAGCCTTAGATATTCGTAAATTCTATGGAATTGGGAAAGTTACTGCCGAGAAAATGTACCAACTAGGGGTTTTTACTGGTAAAGATTTAAAACTAAAATCGGTAGAATTTCTGACTGAAAAATTCGGCAAATCTGGTAAGTATTATTTTTATGTTGTAAGAGGAATCCATAATAGTGAAGTGAAGTCTCATAGAATTAGGAAGTCTCTTGCTGCCGAACGTACTTTTAATAAAAATTTATCATCTGAAATATTTATGATGGAGAAATTAGACCATATTGCTGGAGAAGTTTCTCGTCGTCTAGAAAATAGTAAAGTAGCAGGTAAAACGGTTACTCTAAAAATAAAGTATAGTGACTTTACATTACAAACACGCAGCAAGACGCTTCCTTATTTTATTAGTGACAAAATCATGATTTTGGAACAAGCTAAACTGTTATTATACCAAGAAAATCTTAAAAATTCTGTGCGTTTGCTTGGTATTTCGATGTCTAATTTAAATACTGAATCAACCTACGTTAAGGCTTCGGTTGACAAGAAAAAAAGTGTAAGTGTGCAGCTGAAATTTGAATTTTGATTAAGAGAGTTCCTCAATAGCTCTGCTTCAAGAATAGTTTGTTTCAATAAATTCTTTATTTGCGTTAGCGATAGAAACGGCATCCTTTTTTGTTTTTAAAAAAGATATAGTGGATAGCGCGACCCTCTGAAACTTTTACTACTCCGCCAAAATAGAAAACCTATAAAGGTTGAAAGTGAAAGAGGGAAACGCCCAAGAAAAAAAACACTGTTTAACTAGTAATTTCGGTAACACGCAAAGTATTTACCATTCCTTTATCCTTAATTGGCATTGCTGCCAAGCTTATAAGCATATCGCCTACGTCTAAAAAGCCTTTTTCGCAGGCAATTGTATTAACATCTTCAATAGTTTCGTCGGTACTTACAAACTTTCCGTAGTAAAAAGCTGTAACTCCCCAAAGTAAATTAAGTTGCGTGAGAATACGCTTGTTAGATGTGAACACCAAAATATGTGAGTCTGGTCTCCATGCCGAAATTTGAAATGCTGTATAACCACTATTTGTTAGGGTTGAAATTGCTTTTGCATTAATTTCGTTAGCCATATTAGCTGCATGAAAACAAATAGACTTTGTAATGTAGCGGTTTGTACGAATATGAGGTGGTGTTTGTGGTACTTTTATAAGTGGTGAATCTTCTACGCTTTTTATAATATTCGCCATTTGTGTTATTACCTCTACAGGATAACTCCCAACTGATGTCTCTCCAGAAAGCATCACAGCATCTGCTCCATCCATAACAGAATTTGCAACATCGTTAACTTCGGCTCTTGTTGGTGTTAAGCTGTTAATCATTGTTTCCATCATTTGTGTTGCAATAATTACAGGAATTCTTGCTTGTTTTGCTCTTAATACCAATTGTTTTTGAATAAGAGGAACCTCTTCGGCAGGAATTTCTACACCAAGATCACCACGCGCTACCATTAATCCATCACAATAGGCAACAATTTTATCAATATTTTCGACAGCCTCTGGTTTTTCAATTTTTGCTATTATTGGAATTTTATTATCGCTATGCTTTTTGATGAGTTTTTCTAATTGTATTAAATCTTCGGCGTGACGAACAAACGACAAAGCAATCCAATCAACTTTTTGTTCAATTGCAAAAATGGCATCACTAATATCTTTTTCGGTAAGTGCTGGTTGTGAAATATTGGTGTTTGGAAGATTCACTCCTTTTCTTGATTTTAAAGGACCTCCTTGAACGACTTTAGCTAAAACTTCGCTCTTTTTATCCGTTTTTAAAACTTTGAATATTAACTTGCCGTCATCTAATAAAATTCGCTCTCCTGTTCTTACATCGTTAGGAAAGTTATCATAGTTCATATAAATTCTGTCCTTGTCTCCTTTAAATTCTTCTCCAGTTACAAAAGTGATTTCATCGCCTTCATTAAGAACAACCTCATGATCCATAACGCCTACCCTAATTTTAGGACCTTGAAGATCTCCTAAAATGGCAGTATTAAAACCAAATTCTTTATTTAATTCTCTAATTAATTTAATCTTAGTTTTAACATCTTCATAATCTGCATGAGAAAAGTTAATACGAAACACATCAACACCTTCATCAAGCATCGCTTTTAAAGTTTCCTTTGTGCTTGTTGCAGGACCTAAAGTTGCAACTATTTTAGTTTTCTTTCTTTTATTTACCATTAATTAAATATTAAATTGTCTTTATCTTTTAACAATGCTACATCTATACTGTAAACAGCTGCTATTTGTGGTATTTGTTGTATTTGTTGTATTAATTTTTTTTCATTAATAAAACTTCCGTCGGTGTTGATTTTTAAAAAATAATTTACTTTTTTATATTCTGGAATTAAGTTATGTGTTCTAA
>CAYRVY010000216.1:0-4450 GCA_964427695.1 uncultured Flavobacteriaceae bacterium | reverse complement strand
TTTTCGGCTTCATTCATATTGGTTTGAGAAACCATTATACCATTTAAGTAGTTGTAATAGCCTTGTTGCTTCTTGGTTAAAGCACTTTTAGGATTCTTAATCTTATCAAGCCACTTTTTTGCACCTTCAAAATTTTGTTTACGTAGTTTTAAAAAAGACAATAAAATAAATTCGTTTTTTAAATAAAGAAATATAAATATTAGTGATAAGAGAATATACATTATTCCGTTGCCAATATATCCTTCATAAAATTGATAAACAGCAAAAGCATTAAGTAAAACCGCTATAAATAGTTTTATATTTTTGTTGTACATATTTTTAGTTTAATTTAGAGATTACAAAGTTAGTAAAAACAATTCAAAATATTTTTTATTTAAGGTTTGTCTAAGTAAAAACTCTTTGTATATTTGCACGCAGTTTTGAAACGCATATCAAAACAATTAATAAAGAATAAGATTTTAAAGATATAAGACAATGCCAAAAAGAACGTTTCAGCCATCAAAAAGAAAGAGAAAAAACAAGCATGGTTTTAGAGAAAGAATGGCATCTGTTAATGGTAGAAAAATTCTTGCACGTAGAAGAGCAAAGGGAAGAAAGAAATTATCTGTATCTTCAGAGATGAAACATAAAAAATAATGATTAACAATTGTTAATATTTTAAAGGTGTTACTGTAAGTAACGCCTTTTTTTATACCTATTTGATACCTATTTTTGAAAAATTTAAAACAATAAAAGCAAATGGCAAAAAGAAAAGACCTTAACACTATTTTAATAATAGGATCTGGACCAATTATTATTGGACAAGCTTGTGAATTTGATTATGCTGGGACACAAGCTCTACGTTCTTTAAACGAAGATGGAATAGAAACAGTCCTTATCAATTCTAATCCTGCAACAATAATGACAGATCCTTCAATGGCAGATCATGTGTATTTATTACCATTGACAACTAAATCTATTATTCAAATACTAAAGAAACACCCTGAAATTGATTCTGTTTTACCTACAATGGGAGGACAAACGGCGTTAAATTTATGCATTGAAGCAGATGAAAAAGGCATTTGGGAAGATTTTAATGTAGAAATTATTGGTGTAAAGATAGATGCTATAAAAATTACTGAAGACAGAGAAAAATTCAAAAACTTAATGTTTGATATAGGGATACCAATGGCGCCTCAAAAGCCTGCTACATCATATCTAAAAGGAAAAGAAATTGCACAAGAATTTGGATTCCCTTTAGTTATTAGAGCATCCTTTACACTTGGTGGTGCAGGAGCTTCTATTGTACATAATGAAGAAGATTTCGATGAGTTATTAACACGTGGTTTAGAAATTTCACCTATCCACGAAGTTATGATAGACAAAGCACTTATTGGTTGGAAAGAGTTTGAATTAGAGTTGTTAAGAGATTCTAATGACAATGTTGTAATTATATGCTCTATAGAAAATATGGATCCTATGGGAATTCATACAGGCGATTCTATTACTGTTGCTCCAGCAATGACTTTAAGCGACACTACCTATCAAAAAATGCGTGATATGGCTATTAAGATGTTGCGCAGTATTGGCGATTTTTCCGGAGGTTGTAATGTACAATTTGCTGTAAGTCCAGACGAAAAAGAAGATATTATTGCAGTAGAAATTAATCCTCGCGTTTCTAGATCGTCTGCATTAGCAAGTAAAGCCACAGGATATCCAATTGCAAAAATTGCTGCAAAGCTGGCCATTGGTTATACATTAGATGAATTACAGAATCAAATAACTAAATCTACTTCGGCTTTATTTGAACCTACATTAGATTATGTTATTGTTAAAATTCCACGTTGGAACTTCGATAAATTTGAAGGAAGCGATAGAACATTAGGAATACAAATGAAATCTGTAGGAGAGGTAATGGGCATTGGTCGCTCTTTTCAGGAAGCCCTACATAAGGCAACACAATCTTTAGAAATTAAAAGAAATGGTCTTGGAGCAGATGGTAAAGGCTATAAAGACTACGATCAAATTATTAGTAAGCTTACATATGCAAGCTGGGATCGCGTTTTTGTTATTTATGATGCCATACAAATGGGAATCCCGTTAAGTAGAATTTATGAAATCACAAAAATTGATATGTGGTTTTTAAAACAATATGAAGAACTATATTTTTTAGAAAAAGAAATATCAAATTATAAAATTGATACTATTGAACGTGATTTATTGCTTGTGGCTAAACAAAAAGGATATGGAGATAGGCAAATAGCACATATGTTAGGTTGTTTAGAAAGCCATGTTTACAATAAACGGGATGAGATGAATATTAAACGTGTTTATAAGCTTGTTGATACTTGCGCTGCCGAGTTTAAAGCTAAAACGCCATATTATTATTCTACTTTCGAAAATGAATTAGAAATTGAAGGAAGTAAACCATATGCAGATAATGAAAGTGTAGTTTCAGATAAAAAGAAAATTATTGTTTTAGGTTCTGGTCCAAACAGAATAGGACAAGGTATTGAATTTGACTACTGTTGTGTTCATGGTATTTTAGCTGCTGCCGAATGTGGATACGAAACAATTATGATTAATTGTAATCCAGAAACGGTTTCAACCGATTTTGACACTGCAGACAAACTCTATTTTGAACCGGTTTTCTGGGAACATATTTACGACATTATTCGTCATGAAAAACCAGAAGGTGTTATTGTGCAACTTGGAGGGCAAACAGCATTAAAACTGGCAGAAAAACTGGATCGATACGGAATTAAGATTATTGGGACTACTTTTCAATCACTTGATCTCGCCGAAGACAGAGGAAACTTTTCAAAATTATTAAAAGAAATTAATATACCTTATCCTGAATTTGATATTGCTACATCTGCTGATGAAGCACTTGCTGTGGCAGATAGATTAAACTTTCCTATTTTGGTTCGACCTTCGTATGTGCTTGGAGGACAAGGAATGAAGATTGTGATAAATAAAGAAGAATTAGAAGAGCATGTTATAGATTTACTTAGAAAAATGCCAGGTAATAGATTACTGCTAGACCGTTATTTGGATGGAGCTATTGAAGCTGAAGCCGATGCGATTTGCGATGGACAAAATGTGTATATTATTGGTATAATGGAACACATAGAACCTTGCGGAATACATTCAGGAGATAGTAATGCAACCTTACCGCCATTTAATCTTGGCGATTTAGTCATGCAGCAAATAAAAGACCATACTAAAAAAATAGCACTGGCATTAAATACAGTAGGTTTAATAAATATACAGTTTGCTATAAAAGACGATATGGTTTACATTATTGAAGCAAATCCAAGAGCATCAAGAACAGTTCCTTTTATTTCAAAAGCTTATGGTGAACCTTATGTAAATTATGCCACAAAAGTAATGTTAGGCGAAAAGAAAGTAACAGATTTTGATTTTAAACCTCACTTAGATGGTTACGCAATTAAACAACCTGTGTTTTCTTTTAATAAGTTTCCAAACGTAAATAAACAACTTGGACCTGAAATGAAAAGTACTGGAGAAAGTATTTTGTTTATTGATAGTTTAAAAGACGACCAATTTTACGATTTGTATTCCAGACGTAAGATGTATTTAAGTAAATAATTTATTCCTTTATAAAGCGTTTAGTTTGAGTATTATTTCTAGAAGAAACTTTAACTAAATACATTCCTTTACTTAAATTAGATACATTTACTTGTGTTAAATTGTTTTGGTTTAACCTTTTAACTAAAATTTGTTTACCTAAAATATCAAATATTGTTACATTCCCATCTACAATATTTTTTGATAATTGTATGTTTAGAATTGAAGTGACTGGATTTGGTGAAATAGAAAATGAGATGATATTTTTAAAATCTTCAATTCCTAATACAGCATTTACTGTTATTGTTCCAGACATGCTTACATCTCCATGAATACCACAAAAATATGGATTAGTACCTTCTAGTGTAAAAGTGTAAGAGTATGTCAGACCATTTCCAGTAATAGTACCACTATTAAATATTTCTGTGCTTCCAGCATCATTTTCAACTGTATGTGAAGAGGCATCAGTCCAAGTCCATCTTACAGTATCACCAACTTCAATAGTTAAATCTGTTGTTGGACTTAAAGAGCCAATTTCACAGTTAAGGTCGTGTGTTGTCTGAGCATTAATACTTGCTATTCCAAAGAAAAATAAAGTAAGCAAAAGTAGTTTTGTTTTCATTTCTTTTTTACAAGTTAGTTTTATCTATTATCCTAAATCTTAATTTAACTATCAATATTAAGCAGAAATTACAGTATATAATTTAAGTCGCAACTATATATCAGGCATTACACTAATTATCAAAATATTAGAGCTATTAAAATTAATCTAAATAATTGGTTTATCCGATAACTTAAACGCTTATTTTTTTAGAAGTTTAAATTCGAAGGACACTTTTATGTCTTCATTAATTTTATTCCTAACGATTTTTGGTATTTT